>JAJUGM010000386.1 GCA_029268165.1 Bacteroidota bacterium | reverse complement strand
TTATTACAGCAGCAAAGCTCAGGCGGAGGAAGTACCATAACGCAACAACTTGCCAAATTATTGTTTCACGAACCTCCTAAAACCAAAATAGGAAGGGCAAAGCAGAAAATCAAGGAGTGGATTATTGCCGTGAGGCTTGAACGGGCATATACAAAGGAAGAGATTATCACAATGTATTTTAACCAGTTTGATTATCTCAACCAGGCTGTTGGTATAAAATCAGCTTCTTATGTGTATTTTAACAGTCTGCCTGATTCATTGACTATTGAACAGGCGGCTCTTTTGGTAGGCATGGCAAAAAATCCTGCATTATATAATCCGGCTGATTCAATTAAAGCCAAAGCTGCTAAGAAAAGAAGAAACATTGTATTAAACCAGATGAAGCGTTATCATTATCTGCAGCCCGAGGTTTGTGATTCATTAAAAACATTACCTCTGGTGCTTCATTTTCAACGAATTTCGCATACAGAGGGCCTGGCAACATATTTCAGGGAATACCTTCGAAAAATTATGATGGCTACTGAGCCAAAAAGAAAGAATTTTGAGGATTATGAGTCTTACAGGCAGGATTCAATAGAATGGGCTAACAATCCATTGTATGGATGGTGCAACAAGAACAGGAAACCTGATGGCAGTCCGTATAACTTATACACCGACGGGCTGAAGATATATACACCCATTGATTCGCGTATGCAGCAATATGCCGAGGAAGCCGTGGCCGAACATTTGGGTAAATTCCTCCAGCCGGCGTTTTTTAAGGAAAAACAGGGTAAGAAAAACAGTCCTTTTTCATCTGATCTGACTCAAAGTCAGATTAATGATATACTCTGGAAGGCTATTAAAAATTCTGACAGGGGCAGGATTTTATTGAAGCAAGGGCTTTCTATGAATGCTGTTTTTAAGGAATTTCAGAAACCTGTAGCCATGAGGCTATTTACCTGGCAAGGAGATAAAGATACGATAATGTCGCCTCTTGATTCGATAAAATATTATAAACATTTATTACGTACAGGTTTTATGGCGATGGAGCCCCATTCGGGGTATGTTAAAGCTTATGTCGGAGGCATTAATTTTAATTACCTGAAATATGACCATGTAACACAAGGCAAGCGTCAGGCCGGTTCAACGTTTAAACCCTTTTTATACATTCTGGCTATGCAGGAGGGATTTACGCCATGTGATGAGGTGCCAAATACGCCTGTTATTTTTTACATTAATGATACGGTTTATAGTCCGAAAAGCAACAGCAGGGCTGAAGATCTGAATAAAATGAAAACCCTTAAATGGGGTTTGGCTACTTCAGAGAATAATATTTCAGCTTTTCTGGTTAGCCGTTTTAAGCCCAAACCTATTGCAGATATAGCTCATAAAATGGGAATTACAAGTTATATTGATCCGGTTCCGTCAATGATATACGGGACTTCTGATGTATCTGTTGCTGAAATGGTTTCATCATATGCTACATTTGTTAGTAAAGGGGAACATACCAAGCCTGTTTATGTAATCAGGATTGAAGATAAAAGCGGCAATATTCTTGTCGAATTCAGGCCCGAACGGGAAGAATCGATTAATGAAAAAACTGCTTATCTGATGCTTGAGCTGATGCAGGGAGTAGTTGATTTTGGAACGGCTATAAGATTAAGATACCGTTATAATTTCACTGCACAGATAGCAGGTAAAACAGGAACAACGCAGAACCATTCGGATGGCTGGTTTATTGGTATGACACCCAAACTTGTTGCCGGTTGCTGGGTTGGGGCCGAAGATCGTTCAGTTCACTTTGACGTTATGAGTATGGGGCAGGGCGCTACTATGGCATTACCTATATGGGCCTTGTTTATGCAAAAGGTATATGCCGACCCTTCGCTGGGAATTACCCAGAACGATAAATTTGAAATGCCTGCTGATATGCCTCCTTTGCAAAATTGTCGTGAATATGCCGAGAAAACTATTGATGGCATATATATCTGGGAAAATGAATGGTAGTGATTGGCGTAATGTTGTTGAAAATAACGTAAAAACTCCATTTGAAAGGTATCCATGTTTAAGCATTGGTCAGTTTGCTTTTGAAGCAAAAAGATATTTAACAGCTTCATCAACCCTTGACATTGTTATTATGGATATATTTTTAACTGATGCAAATGATTTTTTATCATATCCTGAAGAGATCAGAATGGTTTTGAAGCCCAATTTTTCAGCTTCACGAATTCGTTGATCTATGCGGCTAACAGGTCTGATTTCACCCGAAAGGCCTACCTCAGCACTAAAGCAAATATTTTTTTTAACCGGATAATCGAAGTTAGAAGATAAGACTGCGATTATAACCGCAAGGTCAAGGGCAGGATCACTGATTCGGATACCACCTGCAATATTAAGAAAAACATCGCGCGTTGCTAGTTTAAATCCGGCGCGTTTTTCAAGTACAGCCAGCAACATGTTTAACCGGCGCACATCATAACCGGTGGATATTCGTTGGGGTGTACCGTATGCAGCTGAACTGACGAGAGCCTGTACTTCAATGAGAAATGGTCTTATGCCATCAATAGTAGCCCCTATGGCTGTGCCGCTTAGTCCTTCATTATTAAGGTTGATTAGTATTTCCGACGGATTCAGTACTTCTTTTAAACCGGATTGTGTCATTTCAAAGATTCCAAGTTCGGCAGTTGTGCCAAAGCGATTTTTTGTTGACCGCAATATCCGGTAAAGATGTTGATGGTCACCTTCAAACAGCAGAACGGTGTCAACAATATGTTCCAGAATTTTTGGCCCTGCCAGAAGCCCGTCTTTGGTAATGTGTCCGATTAAAATAAAGGGTATGAACGATTCTTTTGCATACTTCATGAGTTTTACCGTGCATTCCCTTACCTGCGAGATACTTCCCGGTGATGATTCCACCGTATCATCCTGCAGGGTCTGAACAGAGTCAACAATAACGAGTCCGGGTTTTAAATGAGTAATCTGATTTATAATATTTTCGAGTAAAGTTTCGCTTAAAAAAAAACAATTATCGTTTGAAAGGCCTATTCTTTCAGCTCTTAGTTTTATCTGACGTGTGCTTTCCTCGCCTGAGATATACAATATTTTTTCTTTTTTAAGGTTCAAAGCCATTTGCAGTGCCAGAGTCGATTTACCTATACCGGGTTCTCCTCCGATAAGTACAACCGACCCCAGAACCAGTCCGCCGCCGAGCACACGGTTGAATTCACGGATGCCGGTATCCATACGTATTTCGTCAGAAATTGAAATTTCTGACAATCTCAGGGGTACAGAGTTTTCCTTATGCGATATGGCTTTGCCTGAGTTACTTTTGGCATAAACAGTTTCTTCAATATATGTATTCCATTCTCCACAGGCAGGACATTTACCCAGCCATTTGGGAGCTTCGGCCCCGCAATTACGGCAAAAAAATACTGTTTTTGTTTTAACCATCAGTTATGACTGCCGGAAATTTTTCCTATTAATGCCGAACTGGAATGTCCTTCGATATATTCAAGGGTTACTACT
>JAJUGM010000385.1 GCA_029268165.1 Bacteroidota bacterium | reverse complement strand
CACTTCAGCATAAATATATAATGATACAAATATATTAAATATTATTTTTTAATGAATATAAATATTATTATATTTTATATCAATTACTTAAATATATCTATTTAAACTAATACTTAATTATCTTAAATGACTCTACTCCGCTCTGATGCCTGATGTTGATAAAATAAATGCCATTTTCCAGCAGACTGCCATCCATTATCACTCTGTTTAAACCCGATTGATGCATCCCATCACTGAGTATAGTTATTATCCTGCCTGTAATATCAGTTACATTTACACTTATGTATTGAGTTTCCTGCAGGTTGAACTCTATATAAGCCTTTTCAGAAAAAGGATTAGGATATATAGCCGTTTCAAATACTATATCGTTTGTATTTTTAATACCGTTGTATTTATTGTATTTTCCGATTAATGTGGTTACGCTTTCCCCATCAAATGTAACTGAGAATACATTACTATTAACGCTTACCACTCCATCGTAATTTAAATTCTTCGTTTTGGAGGTTGTATAAATGCTATATGAGCTTATATTATCTATTTGACCAGCAGGTGCAAAGTTAAGTGTTGTAGCAGTTGAGTTTTTGTTAACCACAACAATTACAACTGAGGTATCATTTGTAAATACTGTGGTATAAACATTTGAATATGGTATTGGCGTTGCTTCTACTCTTGAATATCCAGGTCTGATAAACCTGGAAAACTGTGACATAATATAACCACGTTTAGTGATATTGCCTGCATCGTTCATAGGTCCATAAAAACGCCTTATATACCACCAAAGATATGCATTAAAATTTGCAATCATACAATCATGAATTTCCTTACCGGTTTCAAGTACTTTTGCATAAGTAGTGTCAGTATCAAGATGTTCGGTCATCCAAACATCCTTACCTTTTTCACGCGCCAGAGGATAATCCTTTAGCCCTGCCCCATATATGTGTCCGCCAATTATATCAACGTATGGTTCGGCTAGTGGCTCATTTAATATAGGGTCAGTCATATCATGATTAAAATTAAAAGACTCGGCCGCAATTAATTTTATTTTATCAAATTTTGCTCCCTGTTGTATTATAAAATTTTTCATTTCGTTTGCTGTCCAGTCACACGATTCGTAAGTAACTGAAATATCAGGCTCATTTTGAATTGAAATCCCATACAATGATACACCATTATCAGCCATATATTGGGCAAAACGTAACAAATGTTCTGCATATTCATCATAATACGCCGTATCAAGACTGCCACCAACAATATTTTTATTTGTTTTCATGTATGCAGGCGGACTCCATGGCGACGCAATTACAATGGCACCGTGTGATCTTGCCCTTTTGGCAGTGTTTACTTCTCTATAGAATTGTAATGTGTCATTAGGTACCCTGATACGCAAAATGGTAAAGCCAAGCTGGTCGTTGCCATTACCAAATGCTTTATCAGTTTGTGCTGATGTCAGATCACTAATCCAACCTGGCATATTCACTCCACCAAAGCCTCTTATTATTTGCTTTTTACTATCTAAGTAAATAAAAACATCCTGTGATTTAATCACTATTAAAAAGGATAAAAGCAAGATTCCAATTACTAATGGTTTTTTCATTTAATTATAAAGTTGATTTTTAAATTGTGTCATAAAAGTAATAAATTATTTAACATTTGTAATCGATTGCGTTAATGTAAATCGAAAAATCTTATTGTTCTATGCTGAAACCAATTACTAGAATATCATCTGTCTGATCGTTTTCCCCTTTCCATCCAATAAATGTATCTTCAATTATTTGACACTGGTCTGTAAATGATTTATTATGTATGTTAATTAGTAATTGTTGTAGCTGAGCATATTTAAATTTTTTATTTTCAGGACCGCCGAATTGATCCGGAAGTCCGTCAGAGAATAAGTAATAATGGTCATTTCTTTGTAATTCAATAGTATGATTAGTAAAAGGCATGTTTGAATTCAAGTGAATACCAATTGGCATCCGGTCGCCTTTAATTATGTTTAATTCATTGTTACGAATAAAATATAAAGGATTATTAGCGCCGGCAAAATGCATTAAATTCTTTTTCTTATCAATGACACATAAAGCAATATCCATCCCGTCCTGCGCTTCTCCGGTTTCACCTTTCTGCCTTAAAGCTTTAATAACGAATTTACGTAGTTCGTTTAATATATAAGCAGCATTCAATACATCAACACTCATAATTATTTCATTCAGAAAAGCACATCCTAACATACTCATAAATGCACCCGGCACGCCATGGCCTGTACAGTCGGCTGCAGCAATCAATACCTGATTATTCTTTCTTGTTCCCCAGTAAAAGTCACCGCTAACAATATTGAGCGGTTTAAAAAATATAAAGCTATCGGCAAAATATTGCCGCAATTCTTCTTTTGGTGGCAACACAGCATCCTGAATCCGGCTTGCATATAAAATACTATCTGTTATAGCAATGTTCTTTTGCTCAATTATTTGCTTCTGTGTAATAATTTGTTCAGTTTGTGTCATAATCTCTTCATTTTTTTGCTCGAGCGTCTGGTTTTTTTCCTCAATTTCTTTTTTTTGTTGTGCAAGCAGTGCATTCTTCCTTCGGGTTACGATGAGGCTGATTAAAACCAGCAAGCCAGTTAAACTGGCTAAAATAGCAGTATATATGGCCCTTTTTCGAGCTTCTGATTGCTTTTCTGTCTCAAGCTGAAGTAAGGTAATTTCTTTTTCCTTTTCTTTCTTTTCTGCTTCCTTTTGTCTTAACTGCAGATCTTTAATTGCTTGTTGCTGTTCAAGTGATTTCAATTCTTTTTCTTTAATCTCAGCTTCATGTTGTTGGCGCGTCAGCATCAGTGATTGCATAATACGTTTTTTCTCTGACAATTCAAGGTCATGCTGTTTCCGAAGTAAATCAAGTTCCTTCTCTTTTTTTTCAGCCTCAAGTTTCATTCGTTTCAATTCCATCTCACGTATTTCTTCATCAGCAATTCTTAATTTAAGTTCCTTTTCTTTTTTTTCAAGATCAATAATATGTTGCATCTTGGTTAGATTAATCAATGATTTTTCTTTATCAATTGAATCCTTTAAAGCCAAATGCAATTCGTAATAGTCAAGTGCTCTGATAAAATCATTCCCTGCTTTCAGAATCTGTGAATATATAAAATAACATGATTGCAAAAGTTCTTTGTTATCGCAGTTTTGTGCGGATAATATAGCGCGGTGTCCAAAAAATTCAGCGTTATAATAATCTTCCTGATAATAATACACAGTGGCTAAAATATGTTCAATTTCGGCCGCAGTACATATATATTCTGGCTTATTGTGAACAATGTGATAGGCATTTCTTAAAAAAAGAAAGGCATTATCATAGTCATTGATATTCTGATAACAAATACCGATATTAATCAACAAATTAACCTTAATATTAATATCTATGCCAATCTTCTCACTTTTATGAAGAGCCTCTTTAAAAGAATTAACAGCCGAAATAAAATCTTTTAATTTTACATAATCATATCCAATGCTATTGTAGGCTAAT
>JAJUGM010000384.1 GCA_029268165.1 Bacteroidota bacterium | reverse complement strand
AGTCTGTTATAAAATATTGTGCCATTACCAGACGCAAGAAGCAATCGGGTACATGGATCACACCAGAGATGCAGCAGGCTTATACCAGACTACATTTTGCTGGATATGCACATTCGGTTGAAACATATTACCATGGTAATCTTGTTGGCGGATTATACGGCGTATCATTAGGCAGAGCTTTCTTCGGTGAATCAATGTTTTATCTGATGCCCGATTCATCAAAACTTGCCTTATATTATCTTACTGAACAACTGAAGAAATGGAATTTTCATTTTATCGATGCACAGCAATCGACTTCGCACCTGAAAAGTCTCGGAGCTGAAGATGTACCACGAAAGAAGTTTCTTGAGCTTCTTAATAAAGCTCTTCAATATCCAACCAAAAAAGGAAAATGGAAATTTGATGTTTTTTAGCTTCCCTGACTCTATGACACTAAATATTCAGATAAATTCACTATGCAGCCAACTGATGAAATCTTTATCTCTTGTAATTCTTCTCTTGTTTTATATACAAAATATTCAGGGACAGCTTACAGTAAGCACTAAAAAAAATAAAGAAATCAATCAGTTCCCTGTTGTTTCAGATAAAATTCAGACAAAAATAATTTACGACAGCAATGACTATACATTGATTAAAATATCCGCCCACTTGCTGGCTGATGATATTGAAAGAGTATCAGGAAAGAAACCTGAGGTTATTACAGAATTTTCTGCAATGGCAGATTATATGATTATTATCGGATCGGCTGATAAAAGTAATTTGACAAAACAATTATCAGATAAAAAAAAGATTGGTCTTGATGTATTAACTGGCAGATGGGAGCAATTTAGTATTAAGACTATAACGAATCCGTTTCAGGGAGTGAAACACGTTTTGGTAATATCAGGAAGTGACAGACGCGGCACTGCTTACGGAGTAATTGAACTTTCCAGAGCAATTGGTGTATCACCATGGTATTGGTGGGCCGATGCAGCCCCTGAAAAAAAACCAGTATTTTCATAAACCCTGTGGATTATACCTCTGCTCCGCCTTCTGTAAAATACAGAGGTATTTTTTTGAATGATGAGGACTGGGGTCTCCAACCCTGGGCGGCAAAGACATATGAACCAGAAACAGGCGACATTGGGCCAAAGACCTATAAAAAAATATTCGAGCTCATGCTACGCTTAAAAGCCAACCTCATCTGGCCGGCTATGCACCCGTGTACAAAAGCATTTTACCATTATCCGGAAAACAGATGCATTGCTGATGACTATGGTATTATTGTCGGAAGTTCTCATGCAGAACCTATGCTATGCAATAATGTTGATGAATGGAACAAAGAAATAATGGGTGACTTTAACTACCTGACAAATAAGAAAATGGTTTACAGATATTGGGAAAAGCGAACTATTGAAAGCAGAAATTATGAGAATATTTATACTGTGGGTATGAGAGGCATTCATGATTCTGGTATGGAAGGAGTTTCATCAATGCATGATAAAATTAGCCTGCTTCAGGAAGTAATTGATGATCAACGTGAATTAATTAAAAATAATATAAATAACGATGTAACAAAAGTGCCTCAGGTGTTCATTCCATATAAGGAAGTACTTGATATTTATGATAACGGACTGAATCTGCCTGAAGATATAACCATTATCTGGCCTGATGATAATTATGGTTACATCCAGCGGTTAAATAATTCTACAGAACGAAAAAGGCCGGGTGGGAGTGGTATATATTATCATCTGTCATACTGGGGCAGACCACATGATTACCTGTGGTTAAGCACCACTCATCCAATGCTTATATGGGAAGAGTTATTTAAGGCTTACATGACCGGGAGTAACCAGGTTTGGGTATTTAATGTAGGTGATATTAAACCTCATGAATATAATATTCAGCTATCATTGGATATGGCATTCAATATAAAACCGTTTCTTGCACAACAATATATCGGCATTCACCTTCAAAATTGGATGAGTGAAATGTTCGGGGAAAAGATCAGCTCCGCTTTATCAGCCATTTATTGGGAATATTTTAATCTTGCATTTGAGAGACGGCCAGAATTTATGGGTTGGAATCAGACTGAACCTACTCGACCGACAACCTGTTCAGCGTATAACCATTATTTTTATAATGATGAAGCACAAAAGCGATTAGACCGATATGACGCAATCTCTTATAAGGCAGGTATTTTATTGAATGAAATACAAAAAGAGAAAAAAGACAGCTATTATGAGCTGGTCTATTATCCGGTTCGTTGTGCTGCCTTAATGAACAGGAAGTTTCTGCATCTGGAAAAGGCATACTTGTATGCAAAACAATATCGTGCAAGTGCCATTGACCATGCAACAATAGCAAAACAGGCCTATGACAGTATTATTACCGAAACAAAATATTATAATGAAATACTGGCTGGCGGTAAATGGCAATACATGATGTCTATGAACCCAAGAAATCTTCCTGTGTTTGATTGTCCAATGATACCTGAATGGAATGTGCCAGATATATCCTTTCTTGGAATTTCTGCTGAAGGTTATGAAGACGAAATAAATGATACTTTGGTATATGGCAACATATTACCTATTTTCTATACTAAATACGATAAATATTTTATTGACGTATTTATTACCGGAAAAAGAAATTTGTATTGGGAAGCATCGGTTTCAAATCCTTGTATTAAATTAAGCAAATATAGTGGTGTTTTACAAAATGATTTTCTGAAGAAAGAAGAACGGATATGGGTAAACATAGACTTTGACAATATCCCTGCAGGCTTTAATAAGGGAAAAATAATCTTTAAGTGTGAAAACCGGGAAATTCCGGTTTTTATTGAAATTTTTACCAAAAGTGATCTTAAAATTAAAGGATATTATGAGATGAATGGTTTTGTGTCTCTTCATGCAGAGCATTATTCGGGAATTACTTACACTCCACATCTTTACTGGCAGATAATTGATAATCTGGGATACACAGGGAAAGCTGTTATGCTGATGTCGGACAATAATTATGATCAGGATAATGCATTTTATCAGCCTATGAAACCTTCATTGGAATATCATTTTTATAGTTTTTCAACTGGTAAAACAATGGTCAGCGTATATTGTTTGCCTTTGCATGCAATGAATAATAACCATAAGTTACGTTTGTCTGTTACTATAGACGATCAGAGTCCGCAGGTAATTGACTATCGTACTTTTAACAGGAGTGAAGTATGGAAACAAAATGTTTTACGTAATATGGCTGTTATAGAGTCAGAACATGATATTCATACTCCAGGCAAACACATACTTAAAATTGAAGCACTTGATCCTTGTATAATCATTGATCGTATTACTATCGATTTTGGCGGCCTCAGGCCTTGTTACTCTGCTGTCAGAGAAACCAGAATTAGATAAATCCTCGCCAATTTAAAGCATTGCTAAACATTAGTATCCAATAACCCATAATATTCTTTCTTCATCAGCGCATTTTTCAGTAAATGATATAAGTTCTTCATTCAATTTTATGAGTTTCTGAAAATATTCCTGCCAGTGTTGATCCCAATCAGGCTTT
>JAJUGM010000383.1 GCA_029268165.1 Bacteroidota bacterium | reverse complement strand
ATTTTCTCACAACATATGAGTACAGCAAATACAGTACACGTGGAGGTTCTGAGTTGCGTCAGGATAAAGGCCTTGACAAGGGTTATATTACCGACTGGAGCTATGGAATAGATGAAACATTAACTTTTCTTATACCTAATTTCAAAGGGGGTTCATCATACGGATCATTTGGAGAAAAATCTGAGAGTTATAAACTGATTAAGGAAAACCAGGGGAAAACAAAAGCAAAGAAGGCACTGGCATCTTTGCCTTCATACTGGGGCAAGCAGCCTTTTACTTCAGGTCCTTTTTACGCTGGAGCATGTATAGTATTCTTGTTTATACTTGGGCTTTTTATCGTAAAGGGGAGAATTAAGTGGTGGCTTCTCACATTAACAGTTCTTGCTATTATAATATCCTGGGGACGTAATTTTCAATGGTTTACAGACCTTGTAATTGACTATCTTCCGGGCTTTAAAAAATTCAGGGATGTTAAGATGATTCTCATTGTTGCAGATTTTACTTTTCCTATGCTTGGAATTCTGGCATTCAATGAGTTAATTCAGGTTAATATTGAAAAGAAAATCTTAATAAAATATCTGAAATATACTTTTATTGGGCTGGCTGGTTTTTTGTTGCTGATCATTATGATAGCCGGTTCATTTAATTTTGAATCGGCTGTTGATGAACAATACCGCCAGCAGGGAGCTGAATGGCTGGTTAATGCATTTCATGCGGACAGGCTTTCCATATTACGGGCCGATGCATTCCGATCACTGATTTTTATTACACTTACAGCAGCTATTATATATTTTGTTATTTACGGAAAAATTAAAGCAACAACAGCTGTGGCCATGCTTGGATGCATTATTCTTGTTGATTTGTGGACTGTAAACAAAAGATACCTGAACAGCGATAATTTTGTTCCTAAAAAGCAATATGATAAGCCCTTTATTGCTTCCACTGCTGATGTTATTATTTTACAAGATAAAGACCCTGATTACAGAGTGCTCAATCTGGCCGTGAATACTTTTAATGATGCCAGCACATCGTATTTTCAT
Source organism: Bacteroidota bacterium (assembly GCA_029268165.1). GTDB lineage: Bacteria > Bacteroidota > Bacteroidia > Bacteroidales > UBA10428 > UBA5072. The sequence continues at coordinate 2,508 of JAJUGM010000383.1, read as the reverse complement.
AAATCTGTCGGTGGTTACCACGGGGCAAAAATGTCACGTTATCAGGATCTGATTGAAAAGCAAATTTATAATAATATCCAGAATATTATAAATACATTCAACGCAAGGCCAACGCCTGAAGCGCTTGACAGTGTCATGGCATATCAAAATGTACTTAATATGCTGAACACCCGCTATATTATTTACAATCGTGAAGCGCCTCCGTTGGTTAACGATAGCAAACTTGGGAATGCCTGGTTTGTGAATAAATACAGAATAGTCAACGGAGCGCAGGAAGAAATGGATGCATTATCAGATTTTGTTCCTTCTGTTGAAGCAATTATAGATAAGTCATTTGAAAATTATCTTGAAGGATTATTAATTAGTAATGATACATCTTCATTTATTGAGCTGACAGAATATCGTGCCAATTATTTGAAATATCACACTATTTGCAAATCTGAAAAACTTGCTGTTTTTTCAGAAATATTTTATGACAAAGGATGGCAGGCATATATTGACGGAAATCCGGCCCCTCATTTCAGGGCAAATTATATATTAAGAGCTATGAGAATTCCTTCCGGAGAACATATTGTTGAATTTAAATTTCATCCGCAGAGCTATTTTATTGGTGAGAAAATATCCCTGGCAAGTTCTGTAATATTTTTGCTTTTATTTGCAGGTACAATCTGGTTTGAATGGAAGAAAAAGGCAAGGAGTAAAACTGCTGAATAAATCTTTTTAATACCTTTCGAGCCATCTGTAACGACGCGCGGTATCGCCAAATTTGGCCGATATAGTAATTTCGTGCGAGCCAAATGAATAGCGGGATATACCATTGAAGCCATAATCAAACGAATATCCAAAGTAATAATTTTTATACTTCAGGCCAAAAAGGATTACAAAGTCTCCGATTGTTCTTCCTGAAACTCCGAACCAATATTTGTTTTCGTAATATGTTTTTAGTGTCATATCAGACTGAAATTGCATTCGCTCATTAAACGTCACATTTACTGATGGTTCTATTGCCCATTTTGAATTAGTAGTAAGGCTAAAACGATAATCAGCAAGAATATAATATTGTCGCCTTAGATTCAGATCGTCAGCATCTTCAAATTCTGCGCTGTTACCAATTTTAAACTTAGTTTGAAAAAGCTGGGCAGCGGAAAAACCTATATGCCAGTTTCTTGTCATATAATTGATACCGAAGATTGCATCCGGAACAAATGTAGATTTACCGATTAATCCATTCAAAGGGTCAATTTCAGGATATTTCAGCATGGCATCTTCTTTACTGATTCGATACTGGAAGATAGTACCTGCCAGGCCGAAAGATAATTGCGATTCATAAATGAAAATATGATAGGCATAGGTTAATTGCACACCTGTGCGATGAACAGCCCCGTTTTGATCATTGTATATAATTCCCCCAAGGCCCACGCGTCCCTTGGAACTTTTTTGTAACACTTTATGGCCGAACCTGTTATCGCGAATATTAACGGGTCTTTTCAGAATTCTTGTTTGGGCACTGGCAAGCACAGTAGTTGGAGTATTATCTGAGAAACCTATCCACTGTTTCCGGGCTGTGGCATTTACAATCGTCCTGCCGTCATAACCTGCAACTGAAGGATTTATAAGAAACTCATTAAAATAATATTGGCTGAAACGTGGTAATTGCTGCACCCATGCTTTGGTGACAGGCAAAAACATTAAAAATACATAATATAAATATCTTAAGTATCGCATTATTAAAAGCATAGCGCAACCGGCATGATTATTTTTTTTCTGCTGCAGCTATGATTGCAGTTTTGTTTAATATGTTATAAAAAAAATTCAATATCTTTAATTTTACGCACATTACCGGTAATTTGTTATACTTTAAATGTAAAGCAGTGTTTATCGGTATGTTATTTTTTATTATCTGATTATTGTAACTGCACCCCTCAAGGGTGGACGGCCTTCCCCATCATTCAGTTCGATAATAAAATGATAGGAATCAGCCGGCAAATCACGTCCTTTCATGTCCTGTCCCCACCACATATCATGACAACCGTCATTGCATGTAAATACTAGGTTGCCCCAACGATCATATATTTTGATGGAACCATGAGGATAAACCACATAAAACGGAGCTTCTCCCTGATCATCATTAATATAACTAACATCCCAGTAATCATTAGCACCATCATTATTTGGCGTAAAAGCAGTTGGTATGTTAAGACATGTAAAATGCTCGCTTTTTAGCCTGAATGTCGTATCACTGAAACAATTATTTTCATCGGTAACTGTAACCGAATAAAATCCCTCTTTGATATCAGGCAATATTGAGTCGCTTGCCTGCGGATAATCTTTCCAGCTGTAACTATAGGGGGGAGTGCCTCCTTCAGCATATATTGCCAGACTTCCGTTTCGCCAGTCAGGACAGAACGGCAAAACAGTATTTCTTTCATCTCTGTAAATAATTATTTTTTCAGGCTGATGAACAGTAATTAAAGTATCAAAATTACAGTTATGTGAATCAATAACTGT
>JAJUGM010000382.1 GCA_029268165.1 Bacteroidota bacterium | reverse complement strand
TATAGTGCAAGTAAAGCAGCACTAGCTACTATTACCGAATGTCTGAGTGCTGAATATGAAAAATCGTCTGTAATTTTTAACTGCCTTGCCCTTGGAGCTGTCCAAACCGAAATGCTTAACAAGGCTTTTCCGGAATACAAAGCTCCGGTCACAGCAAAAGAAATGGCCAGCTTTATTGTTGAGTTTGCATTAACTGGTCATAAATATTTCAAAGGTAGAATACTTCCCGTATCTGTTTCTAATCCCTGAATTCTTAAAAATCTGAATTAAATATCCTGCAGCTGTCGGTAATGTTATGTTTTTTTATATTTTAGGCCAAAAATTAATTATTGTAAAATCTGATTTTCATGCCTCAAAAATATTCCCTCGATAAAGATAAAATTAAAATATTGTTGCTTGAAGGAATTCACAAAAGTGCTTCTGCTTTTTTTAAGGCTAATGGATACACCAATATTGAGTCTGTTAATCATGCGCTTGAAGGCGAATCGCTCAAAAGTAAAATTCATGATGCCAATATTGTTGGGATTCGTTCACGGACAATGCTCACAAAAGAAATACTTGAATGCGCCGAAAAACTTATTGCTATAGGATGTTTCAGCATAGGAACGAATCAGGTGGATTGCCATGCGGCAAAACTATCGGGAATTCCCGTTTTTAATGCACCATTTTCAAATACACGTTCAGTGGCCGAGCTGGTAATTGCTGAATGTATTATGCTTATGCGCGATATACCTTTAAAAAACGCTGCTGCTCATCATGGTATCTGGCTTAAATCAGCCAGCAATTCTTTTGAAGTACGTGGAAAAAATCTGGGCATTGTAGGTTATGGTCATATAGGTTCACAGGTTTCCATTCTGGCTGAAGCTTTAGGTATGAATGTGTATTATTATGACATTGTTAAGAAATTAAGTCTGGGTAAAGCCAAAGCATGCGGTTCACTTGATGAACTATTATCACTTTCTCATATTGTTACACTGCATGTTCCCGAAACTCCATTAACAAAAAATATGATAGGAGAACGTGAGTTAAACCTTATGTGCAAAGGTTCGTGCCTTATTAACGCATCAAGGGGAAGCGTTGTTAACGTGCATGCTCTGGCTGAAGCTTTAAGAAAAAAACATTTGCTTGGTGCGGCACTTGATGTGTTCCCTGAAGAACCAGCTTCAAATAATGACCCTTTTATTTCAGAATTGCAGCAATTTGAAAATGTAATTTTATCGCCACATGTAGGAGGAAGCACAATAGAAGCGCAGGAAAATATAGGTATTGAAGTAGCCGAAAAACTTGTTAATTACAGCGATATTGGCTCAACAATTGGTGCCACGAACTTTGTGCAGATTACGTTACAGCCCAACCGTGATGTTCAACGCTTTTTGCATATCCACAAAAATGTTCCCGGCATTCTGAAAGAGGTGAATTATGTTTTTACATCCAAAGGTATAAATATTGCAGCGGAATATTTACAGACCGATCCTGAAATTGGCTATGTAATAATTGATACCGACAGCAAACTTGACAGTAGTATTTTAAAAGAATTGAAAGCTATTGATGGAACAATCAGGGTCAGGATGCTATATTAAATCAACTATTCCTCAATGACCATCTTCCTGTAATGTGCCATTTTAATGGCAGTAACCGCAGCTTCATCACCCTTATTTCCATGCTTTCCTCCGGCTCTTTCAAAAGCCTGCTGAATATTTTGCGTTGTAAGCACACCAAAAATGAAAGGAATGCTGTAATTCACATTTAACTGAGTGATGCCTTGTGTCACACCCTGGCAGATATAATCAAAATGACGGGTTTCTCCCTGAATGACACAACCAATACAAATAATGGCATCAACATTCCGGTTCTCCGCAAGCCATTGAGCCCCATACGTCAGTTCAAAACTTCCGGGAACATAATAAACAAATATATTTTCTGGTTTGGCTCCATGTTTTAAAAGCGTAGACCGTGCGCCTTCAAGCATGGCTCCCGTAATTTCATGATTCCACTCAGATACTATTATACCAAATTTAAAATCTGAAGCATCCGGAATATTTGCCGGGTCATATTCAGACAAGTTTTTAAGTGCAGTGGCCATAGTCCGGCTAAATGTTGCTAATGTTTTGTAATTGTTTCAGATTTTCATTTTAACTGAAGCAATATAACGATCAATATCGCGGGCTTCATCTGAATTAGGATATTCCTTTTTTATTTTTTCATAATATGACAGGGCCTTTTTATAATCTTTCAGTTCTTCGTAAACAAGCGCTGCTTTCATATAATAAATAGGTGTTGTCATTTCATTCTTCTTCCTATCTGATGCTTTAGCATAATAGGATACGGCTGTTTCAAGATCATCCAATTCAACATAACAATCTCCCAAAACCCCCAGTGCTAAGGTAGCAAATAATAAATCGTTTGAATCGAATTTTTTAAGGTAATCCAGTGCATCCTCATATTGTCCGAGATTAAAATAACATAATCCGGCGTAATAACGTGCCAGATTGCCACTTCTGGTTATCCCATATTCATCAATAATATCAAGAAAGCCGTAATTTGCCCCATCTCCTTCAAGAGCTAAGCGAAATGAATCCCTTTCAAAATAATTCTGTGCATAAAACATGGCAGTATTTGCCTCTTCATTAGCGGGTTCAAGGTAAAACTTTTTATAACCCAAATAAATACCTACAATTACAACAATTGCCAAAATTATTATTGTTAAACTCCGCTGATTTTGTTCAATATATTGCTCGGTTCTGCTTAATGCATTTTCAACAGTTTCAAAACCAGCTTGTTTAGTTTCTTGTTTCTTGCTCATTTTGCTTTTTTTTTAAAACAGAACGCAAATGTAATTTTTTTATCTTTTACTAGAAAATTATTTTTTAAAAAGAATTAATACAGATTCCGTATTTTTGAGCAGAAATAACTCTCAATGTAAAAATCAAAAATTATGCATTTAAGTCGCCTTTCCATAGTTAATTTCAAAAACTATATTCAGGCTGATTTTAGTTTTTCCAAAAAGATTAACTGCTTTATTGGTAACAACGGGACAGGGAAAACAAACATTCTAGATGCAATACATTACCTGTGCATGTGCAAGAGTTATTTTAATCCCATTGATTCCCAGAACATACGAACAGGGTGTGATTTTGCTGTTATTCAGGGTTCGTTTATGATTGACGATAAGCAGGAAGATATTTACTGTGCCATACAACGCATGCATAATAAGGTGTTTAAAAGAAACAAAAAAGAATATAACCGCCTCTCTGACCATATCGGGTTTATTCCTGTGGTAGTTATTTCACCTGCTGACGAAAACCTTATTACTGAAGGCAGCGATGAAAGACGAAAATTTATGAACAGTGTTATTGCGCAATACGATAAACAATATCTTGAAGATAACATCAGGTATAACCATATATTGATGCAACGAAACAAAGTACTCAAGGAAACCAATATAAATCAGAAATTTGATGAAGATACCCTTACAGCTTTTGATGAACAATTAATTCCGATTGGAGAACGTATTCATAAAAAGCGTCTGGAATTTACTTCTAATCTTAT
>JAJUGM010000381.1 GCA_029268165.1 Bacteroidota bacterium | reverse complement strand
CAGGGAATTATCTGGCCCAAACTGCTGGTTTGGTGGCATGATTCATATTTCGAAAGGGAACAGTTTAGCAATCCCAATAAGGTTATTGATAAGTACCTGAAATATTTACCCGGCACTTATGTTGATGGTATTGTTCTGATTAACAGCACACAACATGAGCTGGCCAAACGATTATTCAGTAAATATAACAGCCATATTAAGGATGTTTTCTTCCGTGACAGGATTGTAATAATACCTAACACATCAAGTATTAGCTGGGAATGGAAAAATAACAGCACCCCCGATGATCAGATAATTTGTCCGCCACTTGATAATTATAATAAAAGCTTCATAAAGGATATAGGCATAACAGAAATAATGGAATCTTCAGGATTCAGTATTCGGGATACAATACTATTGCTTCAGCATACCCGTATTGTTCCGAGAAAAAAAATTGAGGTTGCCATTGATTTTGCCTTTGAAATTGAAAAGCGTTTCTGGCGCGATAATAAGGCAAAGTGTATTATAATTCTTGTCAGTGGCCATTCAGGCGATGAACAGTTTAAATACAAAGAATACCTCACCGATTATTATCAAATGAAGAAGGAAATCTTTCCGCAATCAAATGTTTCGTTGATTTTCGGAGAAGATCGTATTTTATCTCATCGTGATATTATTGTTGATAAGAAATATTATAGTTTTTCAGAAATTCCTTCAATTATTGCATCATACGGCGGTATCGGTACCTATTTCAGCGAAGTTGAGGGTTTTGGAAATAACCTGCTTGAGATGATAGCTGCAGGATTGCCGGTTATGATTAACCGATATGAAGTATATAAAACCGATATTGAACCTTGTGGCTTTGATTTACCTTTTATTGATGATACTATACTGACTGATGAACTTATTGAAAAAGCCTATGCTGTTTTAAATGATATTACTATACGAAACAAAATGGTAAGACATAACCTTGAGATACTTAAAAGCCAATTTGGCCATCAGATAATAGCTCAAAAGCTTGAATCGCTTATTATCAATATGTTTACAAAGAGTTTAGGGTAATACAGGATGGATTAATGGTTACAGTTTTTATTCAGGTGATTGGCATAATTATGCTGGTAATAAAAAATTGATAAACTTCTTGCTTATTTAACACCCTATATTGTTCATAAAATCTTGTTTATTTTCATTGTGATCCGTTTTTCCCTTGTTTCCACTTTCAGAATATATGTTGCAGGCGACAAGGCAGAACCTGCGCTATGAATTGAGTTTGAAAAATAACCACGTTCCATTTCTTTTCCCGAAAGGTCATAAATAGTATATTTCCCTATATCGCTTTTAGTTTCAATGTTAAAATTATGGAAATAAGGATTTGGATAGACCTTAAACGATTCATTTTCAATTAATGAATAACTCTTTATATCGGAGGGATAAGAAGAAGGATCAGGAATGAAACGGATAGTATTTAAATAAAAGGCGTTCTCAGCCCCGGAGAACCGCAGATAAACATCGTGCTGACCTGAAACACCGGAGATATTTTCAGAAAAAGTATGCCAGACATTTTCACCGCCGGTGCCTGTAATCTGAATTGTGGCAATTTTTATTCCTTCATTTTCCAAATCATCAAGCCAGATTTCGAGGTTACCTCCGTTGATGGATGAGACATTCACCTCAACCTGAACCGGTACTTTCTCTCCCGATCCAAGTTCAACGCCTCCGAGCATCAGCCAGCCTCCATTTGCGGTAGTGTTGGTGACTACTTTACCAGGACTTTTTGTAAGCGTCCTAACGCCATATGCATTATTATATCCGGCTGCAGGTAAAGGAGAAAAGCCATCTTTATAAAGGAACAAATCAAAATCAGCCTGAATTTTTTCAGCGAATAAACCTACAGATGTACCAACCCACCAGTTGAAATTTGGCTGGCTTTTATCAAGATCAACTACACTAATACTACCACCAATCTGTATCCAGTTTATACCATTTAGGCTGTAAAATCCGGATAAATGATGTTCTTTTCTTTCCAGTTTAAGCCAAATGACATTGCCAATAGTATTTTCTGCTTCATAAGTAGTAGTATTGAATGTAAAAATTACTTTTTTGCCTTCGGAATATCCGCTGCAAAGTTTCACAACAACAGATTCATTCCCATTGGTCAGGTATATACCGGCAGCCTGACCTGCTGCAGTTGCATCAATATCGACGCATGTTACAAGGGTATAGTAATGACCGGCTTCTTTATGCAGGATATGACTTCTGGCTGTTCCTGGTTTAATTCTCAGCCAGCCGGGCCTTTCTGTTAAGGAAAATTTTCCGGCTGCCGCTCTATTCATAAAATGCCATGATAAATCAAGAGTTGGGTTATCAAAATAGTCTGACCGGGGTAATTTCCATGGAATGCCTGATTTTGGCAAAACTGGTTTTAACAAGTGTAATGAGGTAGGAGCAGTGGCGGTAGGTTTACCGTTTGTGTCCCATGTTATCTGATGCAATGTGCCCTGGCGTCCCTGTCCGCTCCAGTCATTGCCAATTGAGTTTTCATAACTTTGGGCTATGGTCCACCAGGTTCCGTCGTCTAATTGTATGGGTTGGGACATATGATTAGGCGAACGCAGGCTTGCTGACGGATCTGTAATTGCAGCAAATACATTACCAAGCGCTTCCCACTTTGTGGAATCGTCTGTAAGGGTTTGTGACCTGAGAACATACTGACCTCCGGCAACATTACCTGCAACAAAATAATAATACCAGCCGTTTCGTTTGCACATTACCGGCCCCTCAGCCCAGCTATATCTTCCATCTGCATTAACCCAGTCCATATTAATAACAGTATCAGTTAAATGACCATCTATCCCTATTTTTTGTATTCTGTTTGAGTATTGTCCAGGTTTTATAAGCAAGTAAGGAGTTCCGTCATCATCAATAAAAACGGAGTTATCATATCCGCTGGGGCCAGTTGTTGAAGTAGTATTCATTTTAATCGGAGTTGACCAAGGCCCTGCCGGATTTTCAGCCTTTGAAAAATATTGTCCGCCACCGGCGGTATTGGAAAAATAAATCCAATATGAGCCATAAAAATAAGTTATAGCTCCCTGCCATATTCCATAAGATGGAGCATCGTTTAACAATCCGCTCCAGTTTGAGGGAATTACACGTGATATTTCTTTCCAGTGAACCAAATCAGTTGAATGTAAAATGGGTAAATAAGGCGTAAAATGAAAACTGGAACCGCAATGGTAAAAGTCATTGCCAACTTTTAAAACGGTGGGGTCGGGATGGTCACCAGGCAATACAGGATTTATATAAGTATTAACAGTTTGATAATAAGTCAGTGGAATTTCGGCTTCAGATTGGGCAAAAAAATCTGAAAAAACAATTATTAAGAATAAACCTGAAATTAAAAATCTTTTACCAGTCATAAATTTCTTATCTTTTATGAATTATCACAAACCTATAATTTCTTCAGAAGTTATTATATAAAATTTTTAACATAAACTTTAAAAATTAGTGCATAATGAAGAACTGATTATTTTTAAAATAGAAAAATTCACCATCCTTTTTTAAAAAATTTTGTTTTAGCGT
>JAJUGM010000380.1 GCA_029268165.1 Bacteroidota bacterium | reverse complement strand
GTTCCGTCATATTTAAGCAAAGCCTGTTTGAGTATATCCTTTGAACGCATATCAAGGTGGTTGGTAGGCTCGTCAAGAATCAACAGATTATATGATTCAAGAAGAAGGCGTGCCATAGCAAGACGTGAGCGTTCGCCACCTGATAATACTTTCACTTTTTTATCAATATCATCCCCGCTGAATAAAAAAGCACCCAGAATATCCCGTATTTTTGCACGTATATCACCTTGTGCGACTTCATCAATAGTCTCAAGAACCGTCTTATTTTCATCCAGCAACGTGTCCTGATTTTGGCCAAAAAAACCCGGATGAACATTGTATCCTCTTTTGATTTCGCCCTCAAAGTTCATTTTTCCGGCAATAACAGAAGAAAGAGTGGTTTTCCCTTCACCATTCCTCCCTACAAAAGCAACACGATCGCCCCTTAAAATGGTCATGTCTATGTCTCTTAAAACCGGTTGCATACCATAAGAAACGGATAAGTTTTTTGCCTCAAATACCACTGCTCCCGAACGTGGTGCATGCTGGAATTTAATTTGAATAGCGGCATCATCTTCTTCATCTACTTCAATTATATCCAGTTTCTCAAGCATTTTAATGCGCGACTGTACCTGAATGGCTTTCGTGTTTTTATACCTGAATTTTTCAATGAATTGCCGGGTATCGGCGATAAATTTCTGCTGGTTTTTATATGCTGCAAGTTGTTGTTCACGTCTTTCTTTCCGTAACGTAACATATTGTGAATAAGAAACATTATAATCGTATAAATTCCCTAATGAGATTTCAACGGTACGGTTTGTAACGGCATCGAGCAGTGCCCTGTCATGTGATATCAGCACCAGCGCTCCGTGATAAGATTTCAGGTATGCTTCGAGCCACTGAATTGAATCTATATCAAGATGATTGGTTGGTTCATCGAGCAATAAGACATCAGGCGATTTTAATAAAATTTTTGCCAGTTCAATACGCATCCTCCATCCACCGCTGAATTCAGATGTAGGCCTTAAAAAATCTTCACGCCTGAATCCCAATCCTGTCAATATCTGCTCAATTTTCTGGTTGCGGTTTCCATCGTTTAATAAATGAAATCGCTCGTTTTTCTCAGCCAATTGCGCTATCAGATCCATATATTCATCAGACTGATGGTCAGTACGGGTTTCAATTATGTGAGCCAGCATATTAATTTCTTCATCAAGCATGTTAATTTCATTAAATGCCTCATTTGCTTCAGCGATGAGTGTTTTCTGGTTACTTACCGACATCTGCTGAGGCAGATAACCCAGCCTTATTCCTTTGGGGATAGTGATACTACCATCATCAAAAGGCTGCTGGTTCATTAAAATTTTTAATAAAGTGGTTTTACCCGCACCGTTTCTTCCAACCAGACCTATTTTATCCTTAGGATGTATCAGAAATGAGATATTGCGAAACAGGAAACTTCCCCCGAATTGAATGCTCAAACCGTTAATGGAAATCATTGCAGCTGTTATATAAAAAAGACTCTTCGCAAAAATAAGGGAAATAATATTAAATTTGGAGAAATGTGAATTAAATGAAACATATCGGGGATCATCAGAAAAAGGTGGCATGCGGCCAGAAACCTTACTGGATGCGAAGTTTATTGATTATCCTGGTGATCCATGCTATATTAGTTTCCGAAACTGCTTATACGCAGATTAAAACTGTTGGTATCCCTTTTATTCGTAATTATCCGCGAAATGTTTATAATGCCGGAACCCAAAACTGGGCTATTACACAGGACAACAGGGGTATCGTGTATTTTGGCAATAATAACGGAATACTTGAGTATGACGGCAATAAATGGCAGATATATGAAATACCCAATCATTCCATCATCAGAAGCCTGATATGCGACAAAAAAGGCACTATATATGCTGGTGCTTTCAATGAATTTGGCTACCTGTATCCCGATAAACGAGGCCGGCTGCAATATCATTCACTGATACCCAAAGTTCCACAGCAATACCGGCTTTTTGATGAAATCTGGAGGATGTATATAATAGAAGACGGTATTATTCTGCATTCCTTTTATGCTATTTTTTTCGTAAAAGATACGACAGTAAGAGTAATTAAGTACAATGATTTTTTTGGTTATTCCGGTTCATGGAACAACACGCTCTATATTCATCGGCCAGGCAAAGGGCTTTATGAAATTAACCTTCACGGAAAAGACACTCTTGTTAATAATGGTGAAATATTTAAGGACAAAACTATTACAGTAATATTACCATGGAAAAATTCTGTCCTTGTAGGGACCAACAATGAAGGCATTTTTGTTTCTGATAACAATAAATTCAAAGCTTGGACTAATCCTGTAAACAACTTTTTAAAGGAAAATGAGATTTTCACAGGTAGTGCACTTGAAAACGGATTAATCGCCATAGGGACAGTGCAGAACGGTCTGGTTATAGTTGACCAGGAAGGTAACCTTCTGCAGCATATCAGTAAATTAAAAGGCCTTCAAAATAACACGGTTCTTTGTCTGTTCAGCGACAGACACAATAACATGTGGCTCGGATTAGACAACGGCATCGACTACATAAAGCTAAATTCTCCAATCACTTACATAAGTCCTGCAAAAGAAATAGGCGCGGGATATGTTTCAGTGATACATAAAGGCATTCTTTATTTGGGAACTAATCAGGGCCTTTATTATACCAGATGGGAAGACCTTGTCCGTAAAAGTTTCCAGTACCCCTATTTTTCGAAAATACCCAATACATCAGGACAGGTATGGAACCTTCAGGTTTTTGACGATTTATTGATTTGCGGGCATAATAAAGGTTTTTTTAAAATTGACGGGATAAAGACTCATCATATTACCGACTGGTCAGGAGGATGGTTATGTCTACCTGTGTCAGGAAGACATGATTTGTATATCGGAGGCACATACAGAGGATTGATAATTATGCAGCAATCAGGTAATTCGATGAAGTACATTAAGCCTGTTGCGGGTTTTAAGGAATCATGCAGGGAGGTTGAGTTTGACGATGAACAGAATATATGGATAGGCCACGGTTATAAGGGAGTGTTCAGGATACATTTAAATGAGAAACTCGATAGTGTTGACCAACAGATATGTTTTACTTCATTAGACAATTTGCCATCCGACCTTCAGAATAGTATCTTTAAACTTGACAATAAAGTTTTGATAGCCACCGTAAATGGTATTTATGAATATAATAAGGATGAAAACCATTTTATTTCAAGTGATAAATACAATGCCTTGTTTGGGAAGAAGAAAGTGGACAGGATTTTTAAGGACGATGCAGGTAATATATGGTACTTTCAGGAGAATAAGCTTTTCGTGCTTCGGAAAAGTTTTAACGGGGCTTATATTAATGAATCACTCCCTTTTGCTGAACTGAGGGAGAATTTCGTCATTCCATATGAACATATCAATTTTATAGATAACCATAATATCATCATTTCAACACAGGATGGCTTTCTGCATTTTGACCCTTTGTTTTCACAACCTTCAAAACCTGCCTTCAATGTTTTAATCCGTTATGTTTCAACCCTAAAAGGAGATACTATATTTGGCGGT
>JAJUGM010000379.1 GCA_029268165.1 Bacteroidota bacterium | reverse complement strand
TAAGCCGTTTCCAACAACCTGACCTGCTAAAGAAGTACCTGCAGCGCGAGGTATAAGTGTAAGGCCCTTTTCTTTTGCATAATTTATGAGTAATTTAATATCGGTATTATTTTTAGGAAGAGCAACTCCAGCTGGCAATTCTTTATATGCCGAGGCATCTGTTGCGTATAGTGTTCGTGTCAGATAATCTGTGAAAAGATCGCCTTCGAAAGTATTAATTAATTTTTTTAAATAGTTACCAGTTTCTTTCATAATGGTAAAATGAAAATATTTTAAAAATATTTTGTTTACAAATCGAATTATCCTTGGTAAAGAAATTAAGTAAAACAAAGTTTTAGCAACAAATGATTTTACATTGCTAAAATGACACACACAAAACTAATTAATTCATAAAGAATACAAACAAAAAAAGTGTTTTCGTTCTACTAATTTTAATTTACTTTGTAAGGTATAACAAAAACAATTACTTCTTTTTCAAAATATATTAAGTAATTAAATTTTATTTAAATATGAAAAAACATCGATTTATTCTGGTTATTATTTGTTATCTTTTTATTAGTTGTACATCTAGGCATACTGAAGTTAGCGAAAGCAAACCACAGTATTTTATTTCAGCTACACCTGAGTCAGTAGGTTTTTCAAGTATCCGGCTGGCAAGACTGGACACTTTTATAAAGCAAGCTGTTGACCAGAGGAAAATACCCAATGCCGTATGCTTTATTGCCCGGAAAGGAAAGGTAGTTTACAGAAAAGCTTATGGCTTTCGTAACATCGAAGACAGTATTCCGGTTCAGATTAATGATATTTTTCGGATAGCATCTCAGAGCAAAGCCATAATTTCAGTTGCCCTAATGACATTATATGAAGAAGGAAAATTCTGGCTTGATGATCCTGTATCTAAATATATTCCATCTTTCAGTAATCCTGAAGTACTTGTTTCATTTAATCCTTCAGATTCAACCTATACTTCAAGGCCTGCAAAAAATGAAATTACCATACGTCAATTGCTGAATCATACTGCTGGCATACCTTATGGTCACCCAATATATGTTAAAGCCGGTATTCCTATGCTCAATAGCATGGATGACATAACGCTTGAGGAGGTTGTTGACCGGCTTGCACGTTTACCTTTGGTTCATGATCCGGGAGAATCGTTTACTTATGGCCTCCATACTGATATAGTAGGTCGACTTATAGAAGTTATTTCGGGCAAACCGCTTGATTTGTTTTTACAGGAAAGAATATATACGCCTTTAGGTATGAGTGATACTTATTTTTATTTACCTGATGATAAAAAAGAAAGGCTCGTAAAACTTTATGAAAAACCTGATATAAATAGTCCGTTGAAATTGTCTGAAAACATTAGCAACCAGTTGTTCCCTTTGGCAGGCGCTAAAAGGTATTTTTCAGGAGGCGCCGGTTTGGTAGGAACTATTGAAGATTATGCCAGATTTTGCCAGATGTTGCTTAACGGAGGTGAATTTAATAACAGCAAGATATTGGGGCGCAAAACAATAGAACTGATGGTTGCAAATCAGATTGGAGATCTGACAGTATGGAATACCGGCAACAAATTCGGGCTGGGTTTTGAAATAATTACTGAAAAGGGCAATGCATTAATTCCGGGCTCAGTAGGTTCGTTTAAGTGGGGAGGAGTATATGCAACTGATTACATCATTGATCCTTCTGAAGACTTAATATGCCTAATTTATACAAACTGCTTTCCTAATGCTTTTAAAGAAATAACATATTATTATCGTACATTACTTTATCAAGCATTGGAATAAATGGTAAAACACAGTTTAAATCTCTTATCTGTATTTCTTCTTATTTATCTCTTGCTTGTTCTGAATAAGTGTGGTCTTAAGAAAGACCCACTGCTCTTCCATCAGGGAGAACCTTAATGCGTGCAGCAGCTGGTACTTTTGGTAAACCGGGCATAGTAACAATATTACCGCAGATCACCACAATAAATCCAGCACCGGCGGCCAGGCGCAGCTCATTTACGGTAAGTCTGAAATTTTTTGGTCTGCCTTTTAGCTTAGGATTATCAGATAGTGATTTTGAAGTTTTGGCAATACAAACCGGTAATTTATCAAATCCGTGCCGGTTAATTAGTTCATGGTCGGTTATTGCATTGTGATCATAATCAACTCCATCGGCTCCATAAATTTTTTTTGCGATTGTATCAATTTTTTCCTGCAGAGGTGATTCATTTTCATACAAGAATTTTGCTTTTGTTTTTGCATGCATATGAATACTGCGAATAACAGCTTCTGCAAGGCGGGATGCGCCTGCTCCGCCCTGTTTATAATTTTCTGTAATAATAGCTTCAACCTGCAATCCATTGCAAAATTCTATAATTTTTTTCAGGTCGTCAGGATTGTCATCCTCAAAACGGTTAATTGAAATAACCGGATTTATACCGAACGCCCTGATGTTCTCAATATGTTTGGCCAGGTTACCAAATCCACCTTCATCTGTGAATCCGCCATGGTAATTTATAGCCTTTAAGGTAGCAACAATGACAACTGCTTTGGGGAAAAGGCCTGCATTGCGACATTTAATATGAAAAAACTTTTCTGCACCCAGGTCAGTTGCAAAACCTGCTTCGGTAACCACATAATTGCTGAATTTAAGTGCCATACGCGTTGCAATTGCACTGTTTGTACCCTGAGCTATATTGGCAAACGGGCCTGCATGTACAAAGGCAGGAGTTCCTTCAAGTGTCTGAACCAGATTGGGGTGGATAGCATCGCGGAGTAATACCTGCATAGCTCCTTCAGCTTGAATATCAGAGGCTTTTATGGGATCACCCTTGTAAGTATAACCAATAACAATTCTTGACAGCCTTTGACCCAGATCATTATAATCATTGGCAAGACAAAGAATTGCCATTACCTCTGAGGCAGGTGTAATGTTAAACCCGTCGGGACGTGGTATTCCGTGGTGAACTCCGCCTAATCCCACAAATATTTCCCGAAGCGCCCGGTCATTTAAATCTATCACACGTTTCCAAACAATACGGCGGGGATCAATACCAAGGTCATTTCCATGTTGTAAATGATTGTCAATCATAGCAGATAACAAATTGTTTGCCTTACTTACCGAATACATATCACCTACAAAATGCAGATTGATATCTTCTGCCGGCATAACCTGAGAAGCACCTGCTCCTGTTCCTCCGCCTTTAATTCCGAAGTAAGGACCAAGTGAAGGCTCGCGCAGGCAAATAGTACTATTATAACCTAAAAATCTTAGTGCATCTCCCAGACCGATGGTGGTAGTAGTTTTCCCCTCACCCTGTGGAGTAGGAGTCATTGCAGTTACAAGTATTAGATTACCATCAGGTTCGTTGACTTTTGAATATAAGTGATCAACAGGAATTTTTGCAATATAATGCCCGTGCGGTAATATCGAATCATAATCAAGTCCAAGATCACTTGCCACATCCCTTATCTTCCTTAGCTGATGCGAATTGTTTTTGTAGTACATTTTGATTATTGCTTATTAAAAAAAATTCAGCGCTAAGTTATAAAAATACAATTAACACGAATTTGTCATTAGCCTTATTTTT
>JAJUGM010000378.1 GCA_029268165.1 Bacteroidota bacterium | reverse complement strand
GATGTTTAATTTTTTTTACAATTTTAGTAATAATTCATAATACATTATCATGAAAAACTCCTTAAATTATTTTTTTGTACTTTTACAGGTTATTGTAATTATTTATGGATCAATATCCCGAAATTTATCATGAGGAGGACAGTATTGATATTAAAAAGTATCTGTTCCTGATTTTACGCAACTGGTGGTGGTTTGCTCTTACGGTTTTTATAGCACTCAGCGTGGCTTATATTATCAACCGTTATTCAGAAAAAGTATATAAAAACTCCTGTACAATTGTTATCGGCCAGGAAAATCCTCAGGCAGGAAGTGTCGAAAGTATTCTTGACGAACTGACCCGTTTCAGGATAATGCGAGCAAAAGCAATAGTACAGAATGAAATTACCGTATTAAAATCATATAGAATGGCAAGAACTGCCCTAGAGGAGCTCAGCGATTTTGACGTTACCTATGTTTCTGTTGGCAGGCGAGGCATTGCTGAAAGCAAATTATATAAAAAATGCCCTTTTGTGCTGAATATTGATACGACTAAAGTTAATATACCAGGGCATCCGATTAATATAACCCTTTTGTCTCCCACGCAATACAGGCTCGAAATTGATGACAAGTATCATATTAATGAACTGATGGAATTTGGCAGGCCTTTTAATCATCCTTCATTTAACTTTACAATTTTCCGCAGGGAAGACATTGAGTTTCCCAGCCTGGAGTCGGGACCAAAGAAATATTATTGTATTGTTAACAATATTAATGCTATGTCAAACAGGTTTCGTAACGGATTATCCGTTGAGGTTAATGACGAAAAAGGCTCAATTGTTACACTTTCTTTAACCGGGTACGTCCCCGAACAGATAAGCGATTATCTTAACAAACTTAGTGAAGTTTATATCCGTTCAAACCTTGAGGAAAAAAACAGGGTCTCAGTAAATACCATTAAATTTATTGACGAACAGCTCAGCGGTATTGTTGATTCGCTTGAGGCGGCAAGTCTGAGATTGCAAAATTTCCGGTCGGCCAATAAACTAATAGACTTAAGCAAGGAAGGTAATTTTCTGATGCAGCAGCTCGACCAGCTGCAGTCTGAAAAAGTAGCAAGTGACCTGAGTACACGGTACTACCGTTATGTGCTCAATTATATTAAAAGCAAAAAAGATTTCAGCGAAGTAGTTGCGCCGTCAGTTGTAGGTATTCAGGACCAGTTGTTAAACAGCCTGGTACAAAAACTAAACGAACTATATGGCAAAAGGAAGAATCTGCTTTTCAGCGTACAGGAAAACTCGCCGCAGCTTGCCATGATTAATGCTGAAATTGAGAATATACGAAATACCTTGCAGGAAAATATTACCAACCTTATTGCCAATAGCGAAATTTCAGTTAAAAGTATTAACGACCGCTTAGGTAAAATTGAAAATGAAATGCAGAAACTGCCTTATACTGAAAGGCAACTGATTAACATACAACGTAAGTTTAATATCAATGACCAGATTTATACCTTTTTATTACAGAAACGGGCCGAAGCAGGCATAACCAAGGCTTCTAACACAGCCACCCATAAAATACTTGATATTGCCAGGCCCGAAAATGCACAAATGATAAAACCCAAAACGTCAAGAAATTATATGATGGCATTGATTATTGGTGTTTTAATTCCTCTGATTTTTATTGTGCTGATAGAATATTTCAATGACAAAGTTGTTGACCGTAAAGATATTGAACACAAGACTGATGTCCCGATACTTGGAGCCATTGGCCATAATCTTAAGAAGACTGAAATTCCGACATACGACAATCCTAAAACCTCACTTGCCGAATCATTCAGGTCATTACGTACGAATCTGCAGTATTTTCTTAAGGAATCCGGGCAAAAGACTATTGCTGTTTCTTCAACCATAAGCGGCGAAGGCAAAACATTCTGTGCCCTTAACCTGGCAGCCATTAATGCTATGGCAGGCAAAAAAACCCTTCTGCTGGGGCTTGACCTGCGGAAGCCCAAAATACACCGTATATTTAAAATACCCAATGAAATGGGCCTCAGTACTTACCTTATCGGAAAAACAGCGCCCGAAGAGGTTATTCACCCAACCCGGATTGATCATTTATGGGCGGTTAATGCGGGCCCTATTCCCCCGAATCCGGCAGAACTGATTGGATCTGATGCTATGGCTGCATTTCTGAAACATGTTAAAAAACAATTTGATATCATCATTATTGATACGCCTCCTATTGCTATCGTAACTGATGCTCTGTTGCTTAAAGAATATGTCGATATGTATGTGTTTGTTATCAGGCATGGCTATTCGAGTAAAAATGTACTGCAGCTTGTTGATGACCTCTATCATAAAAAGGATATGAAAAACCTCAGCCTGCTTGTCAACGATATACAGATAAAAGGTTATTATGGTTACAGCTCAGGTTATGGTTATGGCTACGGATATGGTTATGGCTACGGATATGGATATTCATCAACGGGATATTACGAAGATGAGGAATTGCCGTCTGAGGGTTTCAGAAAAAGGCTGCTAAGTATTTTCAGAAGAAGGTAATTCGAACTAACTGGTTAATTGCAATGCTTCTTTCAGCAGTTCCCAAATGGTATGCCGTTTATACCCGTTCGAGGGCTGAAAAAAAAGTGGCCGAAGAATTCCGCAAACAGGAAATAGAGCACTACCTTCCGCTCTATAAAACCATAAGGCAATGGAGTGACCGTAAGAAGCGCATCGAACTGCCCCTTATCAGATCGTATGTTTTTGTAAGAATAGGAAGAAAAGATTACTTGAAGGTTTTGCAAACCCTACATGTTATTAAAATTGTTCATTTTTTGGGTAAACCTGTACCTATTCCCGAATGGCAGGTAAAAAACCTGATGATACTCATGGGTGCCCAGGTGGAAGTTTCGGCAACTGACATAAAAAATTATGAAAAGGGCGAGGAGGTTATTATTAAAAGCGGAATTTTACAGGGACTGAGAGGGATAATTATTAAGATAAAAGGAAAACAGAAAATATTGGTTACAATAAGTGCTTTAAATTTTAACATTGTTTATGATATAAATGCCTTATTGATTGAAAAAATCAATAATGTTAATACAACAAATACTGGAATAGTTTAGAAATAATAAGAAATACAGGTAAACGAAAAAAAGCTGAAAGAAAACGCATTATTTTTAGTGCGCGGTTAAAAGGTAGTTTTTATAAGGATAAAGGCAGAAGCATAGTAATCATTCGAATTAACAAAAAAATACCTAATTTTAATATGTTATTATTTATAGATGATAATGAATTATAAAGATATCAGATGGAAACAACGTTTCCGGAATTTTGAAGCAGCCTTTAAGAAATTAACACAGGCTATTGAACTTTTAGATGGGCTGGATGATCTTTCCAAAGAAGGGTTAATTCAACGTTTTGAATATACTTTTGAATTGGCATGGAAAACCTTAAAAGATTATCTTGAATCAAAAGGTGAAAACGTTAAATTTCCCCGTGAGGTAATTAAAAAAGCTTTCCAGGCAGAAATTATTAATAATGGTGAGTTATGGCTTGAAATGCTTGAAAAAAGAAATATTTTGGCACATATTTATGATGAAAATACTTTTAATACGGTAATGGTTTT
>JAJUGM010000377.1 GCA_029268165.1 Bacteroidota bacterium | reverse complement strand
GTAAAATCAAACATCTGTAAAAATCTGTCATGGCAATCAATTCTGAAATCTAATGCTAAAAATGATTTTATAAACGACTCCAGATTTTTGTAGCTGACAGGAACACCTTTAGGCACACCTGTGCTTCCTGATGTAAAAAGAATATATATAGCCTCATCGTCGTAATGCGGTGCAAGGTGCATTTCAAAATTAGCAGCAAAATAGTTTTTTATTGAAATAATTTTTTTTACTGCTTTATAGAATGACTGTTGCGGATGGATATCGGAATATAAAATAACTGACGGATTGGCCTGTTTAATGATTTCAAGATTTCTGCTTTCGGGAAAGCGCGGATTAATGGGTAAAAATGTCAATCCTTCAAACCAGATGGCGTAAATGGCAGCGTAGGTTTCAATATTGTCAGCGGTAATTACTGCAATAATTTTATTGTTGTTGTTTTTATGCTGATGTAATAAATTCCTTATACCTGAGATATACAGCCCAAGTTCATGATATGAATATGCCCTGCCCCGAATAATAAAAGCCGTGCGGTTAGGATTATTCAGGATGTTTTCTCTGATTTGTGAAAGCATTTTGTATTAAAACTAATTAGTGTGCACATGGGACAAAGATATTAATTATAATAAAATTCAATGAGCTGGTATGCAGGCATGTTTTTCTTATTTGAGGTGACGAAATGATGAGGTGATAAGGTGATTAAGAAACAGAACCTTATCATTTCATGCCTACTCCTCATGCTTAATCTATTTTATTCCAACAAGGCCGATCGTAACCAGCAATCCATTCAAAAACCCGTATGCAAGCAATACAGTCTGAGTACCTCGCAAGGTAAAGGTGGCCAAAAGAGTCTGGTTATTCCAAACCACCAACGCTGCTATCTGTTGTATTGCGCATACCCGGCGAGCCGTAGTTTTTAGGGAAAACTGCGTCAGTCTTGACTTTTTTTGCATCCTTTTTTGTGTCAAGACAAAAAAGGATGTGGGGCTTGGGGCAAAGCCCCATCACTATACACCCTTAAATGCTAAAATTCCTCATAAATTAAATTTTACTGGCACAGATGAATTTAATTATTCATCATACTTGGTCTTATTCATCGTACCTAAGTAAAAAACATTTGCTTCAGATAGTCGTATAATTATCATATATTAGCATAAAATATTGCGAAATATGAGAACTCTTATTTATATCATTATAATCGCTTTGTCAATTCCTGTTGTTAAAGCCCAGGAAACAGGCTGTATAAGCGGCAACTGTGAAAACGGGAAAGGAATATATGTATATTCCAATGGTTACAGATATGAAGGCATGTTTGTCAATGGAAAGCGCGAAGGCCGTGGCAAACTCGATGATCCTGACGGCGGCTGGTATGATGGCATGTGGGTTAACGACCAGTTTCACGGACAGGGCACTTATGTATGGCCTAACGGAACCAAATACATAGGTGAATGGAAAAACGGCGTGCAGGACGGATATGGAATTTATTTCTATCCCAACGGGGATAAGTATACGGGTTATTTTAAAAACAACAAGTTTAATGGACAGGGAACCTATACCTGGGCCGACGGTACTTCAGAAAGCGGGACATTTGAAAACGGAGAGCTGGTAAAGAAGGAATAAGCATGGCCTGGAAAAAATCTTTGGTTTAGAATGAAATCATTATTGAAATACCTTCTGCAAAAAAACAAAAGATACCTTATATCTTTATTATGCCGCGCCAATAACATTTCGCTCGATTACAGGCTTAATAAAAGACAGATTGCTGTATTGCTTGAGATATTCGCTGACCGTGTTTATTCATCTTATTTTCCTTTTTATCAGAATTCCATTATTGTTGATATCGGCGCCCATTACGGCTATTTTTCGCTTTTTGCTGCTAAAAATACCTCTGCTGAATCGGTTATTTATGCCATTGAACCTGATATTGACAATTATAATGCACTATGTAAAAACATTACACAAAACAGGCTCAGTAATATCCGGCCGGTACACTGTGCCATAGGCGGAACAAGTGAAACAGCAAAACTTTATAAAGGCAGTAGTCCTAATAATTCATTGTTAAAAGACTATACATTGAGCGGAGAAGGGCGATATGAAGAGGTTGAAGCAAAAACCATGGAGCAATTTATCCATGAGCACAACATTCAAAAGATTGATTTTCTGAAAATGGACTGCGAAGGGTCGGAGTATGCGATTATTGAGAGCATGCAGCCTGAAGTTTTCGGAATTATTAAAACCATTTCCATGGAATTTCATGACCTGAAGCACCAAAAACACAACGGGCAGTTCATCGTGAATACCTTGCGAAAAAACAACTTCGTGATCGTACGTTATGACTACAGCAAAACTTCAATGGGGTTGAATTGCGGAAAGATTGTTGGAACAAAGATGGATTAACATTAATATAAAAATATTAAATCATGTGTTTAAGTTTTGCGAGGTACCATTGCATAATCACTGCGTTAAAAGGCAAATCATATATTCTGAATTTTATGCCTGCTGTTTTAAGTTGTTTGGCCATAGGAGCAGTAATCAGATGATAGTCAGCCCAATCAACCTTCAGCGTACTTCTTTTTTTAATCCAATATGGCATATAGCGTTTTAACCTTTCTTTTAATCTCTGTAATCTGTAGGTTAAAGATGATACTTGCATCTCGTCAGGAAATACCAGTTGATAAGGTTTGAAATAATAATCTTCCAGAACTTCATTATACAATCGCTTCTTAAGTTTATATTTATAAGGAACACAACGGAAAAATTCCACTATTTCCTTATCCCAATAAGGCAATCTGTATTGAAATCCAAAAAAACTGAGTACATTGGATGAGTTGGCATTAGTTTTTGAAAGTTTTTCCCGGTAGTCCCAATCTTCTAAAAAGGAATAGGAATATTTGCTATTCTGCTTCTCATACATGGGCTTGAGGTATTCTTTTATGTTTTGTTTAAAGATTGATGCATATTTTTTCTCGGGCAAAACGTAAATAAATTTAAGATGGTAGATTTTATTCGCAGCTTGATCAACAGAATACTCAGAAGAAATGCCGAATTTGGTAATCTGGCTTCCGCCAAGAAAATCGCCGGAATGGCCATGTATGAATACAGAATCAGCCGGAATGCCTATAATACTTTTTAAATATCGAACTCCAAAATATTCAAACATATAACTAAAACCAAAGCCATTGGCAGCATAAGGATAATAAGCTGCAAATTCATTTGACTCGATATAATTTTCAATAAGATCAGGGGTGTGTTCCACAAAAATCCATTTATATCCAAGCTTTTCAGCAACTCTTTTTGAAAGGGGAATATCTTCCGCATTTTTTTTTCCATAGGTAATACAGATTACGTTATCTATACCTCTGCTTTTCAACGCTGTAACAATAAGCCTTGAATCATAACCCCCACTAAGAGGAACTATAATCTGTCTGTTTCCAATTGATTGAATTAACCTGTCAAATGCATGATCTATTTTTTCTTTCATCCTAACCTTTAGTTCATCATAAGGCAAATCAAAAATCTTATCAGTAACGTATGAAAAATAAAACTCTCTTTTTACTTCTTTTTCGTCTGTAAAACAAAGAATTTGTCCGGGCTGAATCTGATAAATATCTGTAAATAAAGTATATTTCCCAAT
>JAJUGM010000376.1 GCA_029268165.1 Bacteroidota bacterium | reverse complement strand
TATTACACTTGCCGGTTACAATTTTCGTATAAAAGCCGATAACGTTATTATCCGGTATATCCGTACGAGACTTGGCGATAAAGAACTTCAGGAAGCTGACGCATTTACCTGCACCGAACAGAACAATATCATTATTGACCATTGTTCTTTCAGCTGGTCGGTTGATGAAGCAGCATCGGCATACAGTAACCGGAATTTTACTATGCAGTGGTGCATCATTTCTGAAAGCCTTTATAATTCAATTCATTCGAAAGGAGCGCATGGTTATGGTGGCATCTGGGGCGGATCAAGAGCCAGCTTTCATCACAACCTATTTGCCCACCACACCAGTCGGAATCCGCGATTTAACGGAGCACGCTATAACTCAAGTCCCTGGCAGGAAATTGTGGATTACAGAAATAACGTTATTTATAACTGGGGCTTTAATAGCGCGTATGGAGGTGAACCCAGTGAAATTGATGGTATCAAGGCATCAATCAACATGGTAAGTAATTATTATAAAGCAGGCCCCGCAACAACCGCCGGTTCCATAAGATATAGAATAGTGGCACCCGACCCACAGGGAACAGAATATAGTTACTGGTATATTGACAGCAATTATGTTGATGGTTATCCCAATGCAACCCAGGATAACTGGACTTACGGCGTGCAGGATGTTACCAGTGCTATTAAAGAACAAATAAAAAGCAACACTCCTTTTGCGTTTGACATTACAACACACCATACAGCCGAAGAGGCCTATGCGGCTGTATTACAGAATGCAGGGGCCGTATTGCCACGAAGAGACACAATTGACCGTCGCATAATATATGAAGTTACAAACGGTATTGCATTGTACGGAGGAAGCTATGGCGCAGGAAAAGGAATTATAGACTCACAGGATGATGTAGGTGGATGGCCTAAACTTTTTTCAGCGCCTGCCCCTGCTGACCGCGACCATGACGGTATGCCCGACCAGTGGGAAACTAATTACGGTCTTGACCCCGATAGCCCTGCTGACCGCAACGGAGATACTGATGGCAACGGATATACCAATCTGGAGGAATACCTCAACAGCATTGTTTCTTTCCCTGATTTCATTTATCCACCTGATAATCTTGTAGCTGAACTGACAGATATCAGGGCTATTACCCTTACATGGAACAACAACGCTCATGATAATTACGGTATATTTATTGAAAGAAAAAGTACTGGTGGATTTGTTATTATTGACACCCTCCCTTCTGGAATCACAAGCTTTACTGATACGGCATTGCTGTTTGAAACAACATATACTTACAGATTAAGGGCATTTTCTCCTTCAGATACATCAGTATATTCGAATGAATCGCAGGCAACAACTCTGAGTGAAACCGGTTTGCCATTACCCGCTTCATTACCTGACCCACCCAACGGGAAAGAGTATGTTAAAACATCGCAGATCCTTGCCTGGAAAAAGGGTGTCGGTTCAACATCCCATATCGTTTACCTGGGATTATCGAATCCACCTGATTCTATTACTGAGATCACAGGTACTTCATATCAGCCTGAAAATCTTGAGTCTGGTAAGACATACTACTGGCGTGTTGACGAAAAAAATACCTATGGAATTACTACCGGATCTTTATGGACTTTTACAACACGTGAAATATTAAGCCCCCGGATGGTAGGATATTGGAAACTGGATCAGGGTTCGCCTGCTCCTGACAGTTCTGGCTATAATAACCAGGGCAACCTTATTCACTTTAACCCGCCAATTTATTCTGTTGATGCAGCTATTAATAATGCCCTGGTCTTTAATGGAGTTGACCAGTATATTGAAGTCCCCCATAACTGGGTGTTTGATTTTGAAAAAGGGCCATTTACTGTCTCTTTTTGGATGAAACAAATGCCAGAAGAAGTAAACAATACGGTTGAGTATCGTTATATTATTAAGGGATCGCACAATGCCAGCATTGAACTGAATCACAGCGGAAAAAGATATGAGGTTTATTATAAACCAGAAAAAGCCAGCTTTCGTTTTGCCATTGATGATGATGTTGTTAAAAGTGAGATAAGTGTAACTCAGGATAATTTCATTACCGGTAATTGGGTGTATGTCACAGCCATCAGAGATACAACCTCGCATAAATTGAAACTATTTGCAAATGGCGTTTTACAGGGTGAAGCTGATGATCTTACGGGCGATATTTCACAGGATGAAAATCTTTATTTCGGATACTGCGTCGATTTTGGTTCATGGTTTAAAGGTAAACTCGATGATATCAGGTTATTTAACTATGCCCTCAGCAATTCAGAGATTGATGCACTCTATAAATTGGGCCCGCACCAGAGCAAAATAAATGAAAATGAATTTCTTACTTCTAATAATCTTATTTTTCCAAATCCATCATCTGATAAAATACGGGTTTCTTTATTCAACCCCTTTTCAGATAATATACTTTTATATTTACATGATGTTTCGGGAAAGGTAGTTTTAATAAAAACCATACAAATAACTGACAATGATACATTTGACCTGGATGTAAGCATGCTGCCCTGCGGCACATATATTGTTACACTCATTACAGGCCAGTACTCATGGCATAACCGACTTATCATTATGCGATAATTATACCAGAATGATTTTAAAAATTTTTATTATGAGAAAACAATATCTGATTCTGTTATTTATTCTACCTGTAACAGTATTTACAGGATGTTGTAATAAAAAAGAATTTCAGCATGTCATCAAGGTCGAGGTTACCAATCAGGTTGCATTGTCTTATACCGACCTGCCTGTGATTATCGACCTTAATCAATTTACTGCAAAATATCCGTCGTTTAACTCATCAGGCTGCGTTGTTAAAATCAGAAACAAAGAAATTCCCTTTCAGATAAATGATGCCAACACTGACGGAAAACCTGACGAGCTGGTATTTCTGGCTGATTTTATGCCATCGGAAACAAAGACTTTTCAGATTATGTATAACGATACCGGCATTATCAGGCTTAGGTTTCCAAAACGTACTCAGGCTGAACTTTCTCACAAAACAGGAGGCTATTGGGAGAACCGTAAATACATTGGCGGCGAATTTAAAAATGTAGACTTTCTAAGAGTACCCCAGGAACATACCGACCATTCATTTTTTATCCGTTATGAAGGTCCCGGATGGGAATCAGATAAAGTAGGCTATCGTTTCTATCTCGATTGGCGTAATGCCATCGATATTTTTGGTAAGCTTACTGACAGCATGGTATTGCATCATGTAGGCCTCGATGGTTTTGACTCATACCATGAACCTTCTCCCTGGGGGATGGACATTTTTAAGGTAGGTAATTCATTGGGGCTTGGATCAATTGCCCTTTGGCAAAATAATAAATTTAATATGGTTTCTGTTACTGACAGCGTTACATGTGGTATTATCCTAAACGGATGTGTGGAATCAATGATTGAAACAAATTACTATGGCTGGAAGGTTGGCCAAACCCTGAATAATTTGAAATCCAGGTTATCTATATATGGGGGTTCACGCGTTACCCGACATGATGTAAAACTAGATGGTGAAGGAGACACCCTCTGTACAGGCCTTATAAAAGATAAAAGAGCAAAACGCATACTTCACGAAGAAACCAAAGGCAGTTGGACCTATATTGCAACATGGGGATTGCAGAG
>JAJUGM010000375.1 GCA_029268165.1 Bacteroidota bacterium | reverse complement strand
TTTTATTAATTAATTACGGGATTTTATAGTATGTTAACCTTATTTTGTATTTCAGGGCAATGAAATACAAGATAATATGATTAAACGGATATGAAAAATACGAAACATCAGTTTATTGAATCTGAAAACAATGAAGGGATACAATCTCCCAAAAAACACCGTGATAATTCCGGATATGATATGGATGCATCGACTTTAAATGAGCATGATGCAAATTATACCGAAGATGCGGCAAAACAGACCGGACTAACCGATGATCATGGTGCTGAAAATAACCTTCATAAAAAAACTGAAAACAAAGAAAACATTAAAGAACAGCATATAAATGATTTCGTTGCATTTAGCATCCATGAAGAAACAAAAGAAGCCGGTACTGTTGAAACTAATGATAACAATGATAACATTCCTTCAGATGAGGCTGAGGATAGTGAGAAAGTGCAGGAAGGACCCGAAAAAATTGAATATGCTGCACTTTCAAAGAACGATTTGATAGCCCTTCTGAAAGATTTGATACGCAACAAACCTGTTAATGAGATTATTAATGATGTTGAAAATATTAAGATAAACTTTTATAAGAAACACAAAGCCGATATTGAAAAGAAGCGCAAAAGCTTCGTTGAAGCCGGAGGCGAAATTGAAGATTTCTTGCCTGAAGAAGACCCGCTGGAAAAGGAACTGAAAGAGCTTCTTAAGACTTTTAAGGATCAGAAAGCTGAATATACCAGGGTTCTTGAGGAAACCAAACATAAAAACCTTGAAGAGAAGTATAAAATCATTGATGAGATTAAAGAATTAGTTAACAAACAGGAATCGATTAATAAAACATTTCAGGAATTCAGGGAACTACAAAAGCGCTGGAGGTCAATTGGCCCTGTACCTCAGGCCAATGTTAAAGATTTGTGGGATAATTATCACCACCATGTAGAAGCTTTTTATGATTACATTAAGATTAATCAGGAACTCAGGGATCTGGATCTTAAAAAGAACCTTGAGGCCAAATTACAGTTATGTGAAAAGGCAGAAGAGCTTTTACTTGAATCAAATGTAATGAGTGCATTTAAAATGCTTCAGGAATTGCATGAGCAATGGCGTGAAATCGGACCTGTGCCGGCTGATATGCGTACGGAAATTTGGGAAAGATTCAGGGAAGCTACATCAAAAATAAATAAGAAACATCAGGAGTATTTCATTAATCTTAAATCTGAGCAAAAGAAAAATCTTGAAGCCAAAATAGCATTATGTGAAAAAGCTGAAGAGATTTGCAACATGGAGATTTCGTCAAATAAAGACTGGAACAGGTTGTCTGATGAAATGGTTGAATTGCAGAAAATTTGGAAGACAATCGGATTTGCTCCGAAAAAGGATAACAATAAGATATACATCCGCTTCAGGACAGCATGCGATAATTTTTTTGCCAGAAAGCGCCAGTTTTATTCAGTAATTAAGGAAGAACAGGAAAATAACCTTCAGCTTAAAACCGACCTTTGTGTTCAGGCAGAGGCTCTGATGGAAAGCACTGAATGGAAGAAAACAACAGAGGAACTGATTGCCCTTCAGCAGAGGTGGAAAGAGATTGGACCTGTTCCATATAAGTTATCGGAGAAGATATGGAAACGGTTTAGAACAGCCTGTGATACATTTTTTGAACGCAAAGCCAAACATTTTGCAGAAGTTGATGATACATTTGAAAATAATCTGAAAAGAAAGCTGGAGCTTATTGAGCAAATTGAGGCATTTCAACCCAATGATAACGTGGAAGAATCACTGTCCAGATTAAAGGAATTTCAGCGTCAGTGGGCTGAAATTGGTTTTGTTCCGCTGAAAGACAAAGAGGAGATTCTTGAGAAATACCGGAATACTATTAACAGGAAGTTTGACGAACTTAAAATTGATGAGGAGCACAAAAAACTCCTTAAGTTCAAGACCAAGCTTGAAAATATACTTGATAAACCTAATAGTAATCAGCGTATTAGGCAGGAGAGGGAAAAATATATTACCAAGCTTAAACAGCTTGAAAGCGATATTGTATTATGGGAAAACAATATCGGCTTCTTTGCCAAGAGCAAAAATGCCGAGGCAATGATTAAAGAGGTTGAGTCGAAGATTGCTGAAGCCAAAAGAACGATAGAACTACTTCATAAAAAGATTGGTATGATTGATGAAGTGGAAGACTGACCGTGATAATTTTTTATAGCTAAATCCTTTTTAAATGTTATATTAACTTCATTACTTTGCGGTTTATTATTTTCATATTACTGAAACTGATATGGTGACACCAACCAAATATATATTTGTAACAGGCGGGGTTACATCTTCCCTGGGCAAAGGAATTATTTCGGCATCTTTGGCCAAGTTGCTCCAGTCAAGAGGATATGCTGTGACTATTCAGAAACTCGATCCTTATATTAATGTTGACCCTGGAACGTTGAATCCTTATGAACATGGAGAATGCTATGTAACTGAGGACGGTGCTGAAACTGATCTTGACCTTGGCCATTATGAAAGGTTCCTTGGGGTACCAACCTCACAGGCTAATAACATCACTACAGGCCGTATTTACCAGTCAGTAATTAACAAGGAAAGGCGCGGTGATTATTTGGGAAAAACAGTACAGGTTATCCCGCATATTACTGATGAAATAAAAAGAAGGATAAAACTGTTAGGTTCACGCCATCAATATGATTTTGTGATAACCGAAATCGGAGGCACCGTTGGTGACATTGAATCCCTGCCATATATTGAGTCAGTCAGGCAGTTGAAATGGGAAATGGGCGAGATGAATACCCTGGTTATACATCTTACACTGGTGCCTTATCTGGCCGCATCAGGTGAGTTAAAAACCAAACCTACCCAACATTCTGTAAAAGTTTTGCTTGAAAATGGAATCCAGCCTAATATTCTGGTTTTGCGCACTGAACACGAGCTTAATAATGAATTGCGCCGTAAAGTGGCATTGTTCTGTAACGTCGATTTTGATTCAGTAATACAGTCAATTGATGTTTCAACAATTTATGAGGTTCCTATTCTCATGCAAAAAGAAAAGCTCGACGTAACAGTGCTGAAAAAGCTGGGAATGAATTATGAGGGAGAACCCGACCTGCAGCCCTGGAAGAATTTTCTTAAACGTCTCAAACATCCCAAATGTTCAGTAAAGATCGGTCTGGTAGGAAAATATGTGGAACTACCCGATGCCTATATATCCATTGCTGAATCGTTTAAGCATGCCGGTGCAATAAATGATTGCCATGTTGATTTGAAATATATACATTCTGAAAGTATTGATGAAACCAACTACAAGGATATACTTGCCGGTCTGAAAGGAATTCTTGTTGCGCCCGGCTTTGGCGATAGGGGCATTGATGGTAAAATTCTGGCCGCCAGATATGCACGCGAAAATAATGTACCCTTTTTTGGAATTTGCCTGGGTCTTCAATGTGCGGTTGTTGAATTTGCCCGTAACGTGCTAGGTTATGAGAAGGCTCATTCAACAGAGATTTCATTAAAAACACCTGATCCGGTAATTGACCTTATGGAAGACCAGAAAGGTGTTACCGAAAAAGGTGGAACCATGCGTCTTGGGTCCTATCCCTGTATTATCAGGGAAGGCACAAAGACATTTAAAGCTTACGGCATGAAGGAAATTAACGAACGTCACAGACACCGTTAT
>JAJUGM010000374.1 GCA_029268165.1 Bacteroidota bacterium | reverse complement strand
CAGTCCGTATTGTACTTCCGTCAGCCTGCATACGATGCCATTTTGAATATTCGGATGTATAGGCTCCCATAATTGTTACTTCATGATTGCCGATTATCTTATTGTAGGTCAGCATATTTTCCCATACCCAGTTATAAGTCCAGTCTGAAATTTCAGTTAAAGTAGTGTTAGCGAAATTTTTTGGAAACATGTCGGTTTTAAGCGTTAAATTTCTGTTCTGATATTCGTGGCTTATTATACCCAATGTGGTTCTGAACCGAAGGTCCTTAAATATTTCATATTCCCCATATACATTACCAATAAATCTTTTATTATAATTCATATTGAACTGGCGCTTTAATGTTCCTACCGGATTACATGCATCGTGACCAACAAGAGAAGCATCATAGCCTGAATATCCACCCAATAAATCAGGATTCTTTACCGCAATATTTGGTGTAATCTTTACCATTTCTTCGAAAACGGTTCGCCCGGTATTGGTACCTTCTGCCCTGTTTTTTGAGTAAATGAAAGAAATATTTTCACCAAATTTGAATTTCTTATTCTTCCATGAGGAGTTCATCCGAACCGAATATCTTTCATAAGGAGTACATATAACAATCCCATCTTGTTTGAACTGGTTTGCAGAAAAGAAATAGTTTCCGTTTTCTGTTCCACCTGAAATATCAAGATTATTTTCGTAAATGGCTCCTGTCTGGAATACTTCATTTTGCCAGTCGGTATTTGTGCCATCATAATATTCATAGTTACCTGTGCTTCTGTTATTAACAATATCAAGGGCAAGTGGCGGTGGTGTGGTTCCGCCTGCTGTGTTATTCTCAACCACCAGGTCTGCCCATTGCTGAATATTCAGAAGATCAAGCTTTTTCCATGCTTTTTCAAATCCATAATAACCGCTGTACCTAACTTTTGGGGCACCAATTTTACCTCCTTTTGTAGTAATTATAATAACACCATTTGCTCCACGTGAACCATATATTGCACAAGATGCTGCGTCTTTTAATACCTGCATGCTTTCTATATCTGATGTATTAACGTAGGCGTTATCCATAGGGATACCATCAACAACATACAGAGGGTTTGTTGTATTGGTACTCGATACGCCACGGATCCGGACAGTGGGCATTTCACCTGGCCGGCCCTGATTACTCTGAACCTCAATACCTGCGCTGATTCCTTGTAATGCGCTTGTAACATTTGCCACAGGCGATTTTACTATTTCGTTCGGATCAACAATTGCTATGGCTGAGGTAAGATCCTTTTTCTTCTGACTTCCGTATCCAACTACAACAACCTCATCCAGAGCCTTAATATCGGGAACCATAGATAAATTTATAACAGTTTGGCTACCAACAGTCACTTCTTCAGTAACATATCCAACTGAGCTGAATACCAGTATTGCAGTCTGTGACGGTACATAAATTAAAAAGTTTCCGTCTATGTCGGTAGTAGTTCCTTCTGAAGTTCCTTTCAGTACTACATTTACTCCGGGTAATGGGGTACCTTCAGCATCAGATACCTTACCAGTAATTTTAATTTCCTGTTTTTCTAAAAGTTCTTCTTCAGCTATAACAACAAGATTATTGGAAAGTAGTTTATAAGATATACCGGTTCCATCGAGCATTTCGTTAAGAATTTCCTCAACTGAAGCATTTCTTGTTTTTATGGAAGTTTTCCGGTCAGAGATACTTTCATTCCTGTAAAGGAATTTAAGATCAGTACTTTTTTCCAAAACATCAAGAACTTCCTGTATTGAAACATCTTTCAATGAAAGGGATAACCTGCTGTTTTGAGAAAATGAATTTGCTGTTACATTTAGTAAACTAAACAATAACAACATGGTAGTTAGTTTCATAGTTTTTAGGATTAAAGGAGTTAAAAGTATTCCTCTTCTCCTTTCAGAATTAAAAGGAATTTTCATAATTTTACATGTTTTTGTTAATAAATGTTTGTTTTCACTTCACAAGACCGGGAGATGCAGCCACATTTTCCCGGTTTTTTTGGTTTAGGTTTAATTTTTTGTTATGTCATAGGCATTAAGGTTTAAAGGTTAATAAAAGGTTAATAATTAGTATATTGTAATTTTGTTTTTGTCAATCGTGTATGAAAAATGAGTGGTAAGTTTCAGCGCATTTAAGGCCTGTTCAATGGTTTCTTTATCAAATGTGCCGGTAAAAGTACTTTTATCAAGATTTTTATTTTTTAAAGTAATCTCAACATCATACCAGCGTTGAAGCTTGGAAATAAGTGTATTAATGCTGTCACCTCTGAAGGTCAGTTTATTGTTTATCCAAGATGTTGCTTCTTCAACACTTTTGCTAATTACCGGTTCAATGGTAATTATTGGTTCTATTTTAGGAATACTATGGTCTTTAGCAGATCTTTCTTCAACCGGCAATGCTGAAGTTTTAAGCATAAATTGGTCTTCTGCTTTTGAATAAGTAATAATTTGGTTAGGTTTTAATTGAATATTCTGAATTACACGACCGTTTTTATCAACTTTTTCTATAAGAACCGAGCCTGAAATAAGTGTAGTTTCTACATTTTTTTCTTCTTTAAAGGATTTAACATTAAATCTTGTTCCGAAGACCCGGATATTTAATACAGCTGTTTTAACAACAAAAGGTTTATTCTCAGCGTGTTTTACATCAAAAAATGCTTCTCCTTCAAGGAAAACAATCCTTTCGCCCTTATTAAAATCTCCGGAATATTTTATTTTACTTCCTGAATTTAAACGTATTTTACTGCCGTCAGGCAAAATAACAGTACTTTTTGAACCATAAGGCACTATATATTCATTATAAGCATTTTCGGCTAAACTGGTTTTATAGGTGTAAAAACGATAAATTGACCATGAAACCAATACAAATACTGTAAAAGCTGCTGCATATCCCAAAATATTGTAAATAATCCTTGGGATGGGTTTTTGAAATGAAATTTTAATGGATTTATCTTCGGCAATTCTGCTTTTAATTTTATTCCATGTATTTTCGGTTGTGATATTGTGAATGTTTTTGTTGTGTTGCCAAATTTTTCTGGAATATGCTTCTATTTCATCATTATTTACCTCATGATTCAAATATTTGTGAAGCAGCTGAAGTTCTTCTATGCTAATACAGTCATTAACAAACTTGTCAATTAATTCAGTTATTTTACTTTCTTCATTCATGTGTAAATCTCCTCTGTTTAAATAACACCAGTGAAATATTTTTCCGTGAAGACATTATAAAATTTATTTAAGGTTGAAATGTAACAGAATATTTTCTCTTAAATATTCAAGGGAATTTCTTATTTGTGTATCAACCGTATTTTCTGAAATGGATAATTTTTGAGCAATTTCCTTATAAGACAGTCCTTTATCAAAACTATAAAGAAAAATTTCACGTCGTCTGTCAGGTAAATTCATAATAAACTTTCGGATAAAAAATTCCAGTTCTTCAAAATCAATTTTTAATTCGGTACTTGAATCAGCCGTAGAGCTAAAAACAGACAAATATTCCAGGTATGTTTTTTTGTTGACTTCTTTTCGTAGGGAATTCAATGACTTATTTTTTGCTACCCTGTGCAACAGAGCGCCGATTGACATGTGTTCATTGATTTTATACCTGGTTTCCCAGATACTGATAAATACATCCTGAAGTACATTTTCTGCTTCAAAAGAATCTCTG
>JAJUGM010000373.1 GCA_029268165.1 Bacteroidota bacterium | reverse complement strand
AGTTCGTTCTGATTGTCATCGGAATCTCGCCCCGACTTTTTTTCCCTACTCTTTCCCGGCCGGAAGTTCGTTCCGATTGTCATCGGAATCTCGCCCCGACTTTTTTTCCTGCTCTTTACCGGCCGGAAGTTCGTTCCGATAGTCATCGGAATCTCGCCCCGACTTTTTTTCCTACTCTTTCCCGGCCGGAAGTTCGTTCCGATTGTCATCGGAATCTCGCCCCGACTTTTTTTCCTACTCTTTCCCGGCCGGAAGTTCGTTCCGTTAACCATTTATAAACAATAAAAAATATTGAAATAAGGAAAAGATAGAGTATTAAACTAAGCTGAAGAATTAAGATGGAAGAAGGCGAAATTTGTTTATCAGTTGTTCAATTAAATTTTAGACCGGATTTGTCATTAGCCTTAGTTTTTTCTAATGATTGCCATTAAATAAATATGTTGTTTTAGCATTGAAACCCCCATCCCGAGATTTCAGGACTAATAATCATGCAGATAATCCAGAGCATTCGGGACTTTGACTTTTATAACCAAAAAAACATTTTCCAAGGAATATTAATGTTTTGCAATGACAAATCATTAAGAAAAATTAATCCCAATTATTGCATTAGAAAAATTTTTAATGCAATGCGATTAAGAAAAATCATCATTTCCGGTTTGCTGGCGCTGCACCAGAAAAGTGATTTTTCTAAATTGGGAAATTCATGTGGTCGCCCTTTCTAAGAGCTCCCAATGAATAATTCCTTTAAAAATAAATCAGATTTTTATTCGCCTGAATGAATTTGTTAATTCATCGTAATTGGGGTTAATAATGTAATACAAGGAACTATTAATATAATCTCCTGCGCCATTTTTTATCAATAAACATCGGGATACCCCTTCGTGAGGTGGGTATACGATAGCTTAAATTAAGGGTGCTGATCCAGTAAACATCCATGTTTTTTGAGCTTGGGGGAACAAAGCCATCGAGGTAATCAGTAAGTGTATGCCTGTAGCCTAACTCCCATCCAATAAGCCATTGGTCGCTGAGTATATACTTGACTCCTATGCCAATTGGCAGCGACATGGTAAGTCTTGTACCACTCTTGTATTTATCGCCAATTCGGGGTTGTTCAAATTCAAGTTTTGGCCAGAATATTGTGGCTCCAACACCCGCGAAAACATAAGCGCCGAGT
The DNA here is from genome assembly GCA_029268165.1 of Bacteroidota bacterium. Lineage (GTDB taxonomy): Bacteria > Bacteroidota > Bacteroidia > Bacteroidales > UBA10428 > UBA5072. Next base: position 2,510 of record JAJUGM010000373.1, on the reverse strand, counting down.
ACAGAGTAGTTGTTGATCATACCCCTGCGGTTAAACATGGCTGAAGAATTCAGCCTGCGTTCTTCCTGCAGAAAATAAAATTCATACTGACCTGAAGTTTCAAATAAATCTATTTTTGATTTAAAACCACGCCTTTCATTCCTTGATCCTACAAAATCCTGTGTGTGACTATACCCGTAAATAAAGTTCAGCTTCACAGAAGTTCTGGGATCAAGTTTATACCTGACGGCCACATAAAATGACGGCCGCATGCTACGGAATTCTATATCCTGAATAAAAAGTAGGCTTTTTGCATTAGGTGCTCCGCCCAGGTCGCTGTACACATTAGTTGTACCAAATCCAAAGGCTGCCTCATACCTTAAAAATTTCCACGGTTGTGAGGAAACAGGAAAGGTAATAGTCAGTGCAATAAAATATAATAGTAACTTTCGCATCCTTTGGAATTCATTCCAAACAAAGATAATAAAAATAATGATATTATTTTACTTCTTCAACCAGGTCTTTGTCAACGAGAATACGGCCGCAATATTCGCATACAATAATCTTTTTTCTCGAACGGATATCTAATTGACGTTGTGGCGGTATCTGGTTAAAGCAACCACCGCATGCATCACGTTCAACTGAAGCAACAGCCAATCCATTACGTGCATTTTTCCTTATTTTTTTATAAGCTGTAAGCAACCTTTCTTCAATCATTTTTTCATATTCCTGCCGTTTGTTAATCAGCAACTCCTCTTCTTTTTGAGTATCGGCTGTAATATCTTCAAGTTCATTTTTTTTCGATTCAAGGTCACTTTTGCGCTCTTCCAACTTCTTTTTCGATTCCTCAATCAGGTCATTTTTTTCTTTTATCTGAGCAGCAAACTCTTTTATACGTTTTTCGCAAAGTTCAATCTCCAGTGTCTGGTATTCGATTTCTTTTGATAACGAATCGAATTCCCTGTTGTTTCTAACGTTGTTCTGTTGTTCCTTATATTTTTTTATCAGGTCTTTGGCTATATTAATTTCATTCTTCTTATTGGTAGTGGCAGTTTCCAGACTTTTTACCTCTTCATGAAGCTTGTCAATACGTGTTTGCAAACCTGCTATTTCATCCTCTAAATCCTGCACTTCCAAAGGAAGTTCACCTCTGAGTGTGCGGATCTTATCAATTTCTGAATTAATTTTCTGCAATTTGTACAACGCTTTTAATTTCTCTTCCACTGAGAGTTCAGTCACTTCAGCCGTCGTTTTTTTTGTTTCTGCCATATTTATATGTACTTAATTGGATTTGTGTTAATTTTTGAAAATCGGACTGCAAAGTTAGGTAATTTTTTCATAAGAAATTCATAAAAAATTTCTTTTGTAAATTGCTCAGTTTCATAATGCCCTGCGTCCACCAGTAGAATGTCCTTTGCTGCATCGAGAAACTGATGGTATTTAATATCAGCTGTAACAAAAGCATCAGCGCCGGCACTTATTGCCCGGCTTATCAGGAATGCACCGCTTCCGCCGCAACATGCTACCTTTTGTATTTTCAGGTAAGTGTTTCCTGAGTATCGTATCCCCTGACAGCCCAGTTTTTCCTTTACATGGTTTAAAAATTCCATTGCCGGCATTGACTGAGCCAGGTTTCCAATCATTCCTGATCCTATCTGGTTATATTCATTATCAAGAGGATAAATATCATAAGCGGGTTCTTCATAAGGATGTGCTTTAAGCAATGCTGAGATAACTGATGATTGGGTGACACGTGGAAAGATGGTTTCAATTCTTATTTCCTTTTCAAAATGCAGTTTACCTTTTTCACCGACAAAAGGATTGGTATCTTCCGAGCCTCTGAAACTGCCAATGCCCTCGATGTTGTAACTGCACTGGTCATAATTTCCGATGTGGCCTGCTCCGGCATTAAATATTGCATTTCGTACTTTTTCGGCATAATCATAAGGAACAAAAGTCACCAGCTTACGCAATTCACTGGCAACTGGCTGAAGAATGCGCGGATTGACAATACCCAGTTTGCGTGTTAAGATATAATTCACCCCGTTGGCCACCTTATCAAGGTTGGTATGAACGGAGTAAATAGCAATATTTTCACGGATAGCTGATAAGATAACCCTTTCAGGCATAGTCTTGCCTGTAATGCTTTTAAGTGGTGCAAAAATTACGGGATGATGCGAAATAATCAGTCCGGCCTTTTCTTTTACTGCTTCATCGATTACTTCTTCAGTAATATCAACCGTAAGAAGCGCGCAATCTACATTTGCCTGAAGATCACCAACCAATAGGCCTGCATTATCGTAGGATTCCTGATATGCAGGATGAGCCAATTCGCTTAGGACTTCAATGACATCAGATAACCTCATTGTATATTGTTTTTATCAATGTAAGAGAAACTGAATAGTTACAATGATTCCTTAATTTCGAGCAACGCATTCTTAATTTCATTCAGTGTTTTAATTACTTCAAAATTATTGATAGTATCTTCACGGTTTTCCTTTAACTTTTTCTTTGCACCGGCCAGAGTCATT
>JAJUGM010000372.1 GCA_029268165.1 Bacteroidota bacterium | reverse complement strand
GCTAAAGGCATCAGCAGATAGGGTTCTAATCCCATCGGGCAGACAGAAACACATTTTGCGCAACGGATACAGGGATCTATTTTTTTTCTTGATGATTCTTTCTGCTGCAGTAACAAAATGCCTGACATACCTTTGATGACAGGTATTTCTGCGTTCACCAGAGCCTTACCCATCATCGGGCCGCCGGCAATTATTTTACCAGTATCTTCAGGAAAACCGCCTGCAGCGTTAATAAGAACTGAAATGGGGGTTCCTATTCTTGCCTTATAGTTTGAAGGGTTTGTTAATGATTTTCCTGTGACCGTTACTATTCTTTCAATCAATGGCTTTTTTTTCTGCACAGCTTCATAAACGGCGAATACAGTACCTACATTAAAGGCAACAGCGCCTACATCAACAGGTAATCCGCCTGATGGCACTTCACGGCCGATCAGCGCTTTTATTAACTGTTTTTCTCCGCCCTGAGGGTATTTTACTTTAAGTGATACCACTTTTACTCCCGGATATTTGGCAGATAATGCTTTCAAATGTTCAATAGCATCAGGCTTATTATTTTCAATGCCGATAAGGGCTTTTTCAACATTAAGTGCCTTTTTCAGAATTTGAATACCAACCAAAATCTCTTCCCCTTTGTGAAGCATCAACGCATGATCGGCTGTCAGGTATGGCTCGCATTCAACTCCATTGATAATAAGAAATTCAGCTTTTTTACCCCGCGGGACAGAGAGCTTTACATATGTAGGGAATGTGGCTCCACCTAAACCCACAATACCAGCTTCAGCAATGCTTTTTATGATATCTTCACTGCCTGATCGGATGTCAGGGATTAATGTATCCGTAAGGTCAATACCTTCAATCCATTCATCACCTTCTCTCTCAATAAATATGGCCTGCTTTTTATAACCACTTACGTCAATGCAATCGTCAATTTTTGCAATTTTCCCGGAAACAGGTGCATGAATGTTGGCAGATACAAAACCATCGGCACTGGCAATTAACTGACCGGTCTTGACTGTATCGCCTTTGTTAACAACCGGCCTGGCCGGTGAGCCAAGATGCTGGCTGAGCAAAACAATTACTGACGAAGGAAGGGGTAGTTCATGAATTACTCCTCCTGCTGTGATTTTGTTTTCAGGAGGATGAACCCCGCCTTTTGAGAATGTATGCAACACCTTTTATCTGTTTTAGTTAATTAATAAATTCAATTTCTTTCACTCTGTTTTTTCAGTCCCGCTTAAAGCACCACCTTCAGTAACTTTTTCTTTACGTATCGGGAAACCTGTTTCAATGATTGAATGCGTCGGGCATTCGGGCACACATTTACGGCAAAGCCTGCATTTGTCCGAATCAATAAAAGCAAGATTATTGTTCATTGTGATGGCTTCAAACGGGCACACTTTGAAACATTTGGAACAACCAATACAGGCTACGGCGCAATTCTTTTTTGCAACGCCTCCTTTGTCTTCATTCATGCAGGCAACGTATATCTTCTTGTTGCCTTTCCAACGCTTGCGAAGTTCAAATAAATTTCTGGGGCATGCCTTAACACATGCACCGCATGCCGTACACTTATCGCCGTCAACGACAGGAAGCCCTGTAAAAGGATTCATATGCAGGGCATCAAAATTACATACAGCTACACAGTCGCCCAGTCCAAGACATCCATACTGGCATCCTGTGTCACCGCCATATAAAGCAGCTGCCACAGCGCATGATGAGGATCCGTCATAATGGTTGGTTTTCGGTCTGTACTCACAGGCTCCGTTACACCGCAGAACAGCAACCCTTGGGTCTTTTGCTACGGCCTCCTTGCCCAGAATACGTGCAACAGCCGACATGGTTTCATTTCCTCCAACAGGGCAGAAAAGCCCATCGAGTGAGGGCGCTTTCACCAGAGCTTCTGCAAAATTACGGCACCCGGCATAACCACATCCCCCGCAATTTGCTCCGGGCAAACTGGCCTCAACATCATCAATCCTCGGATCCTCATAAACTTTAAACCTTTCGGCTACAAAATAAAGTATAAACGCAGCAATAAACCCAAGAAGACTGAGCGTAAGAACTGTATATAATATTATCGTGTTCATAATCCCTGTTAAAACTTATGTAATGAAAATGAAAACTGATTACTCAGTTTATTACGTAACATATACAACAAAGCGTAATACGGAATTAAAATACAAATAGCCAGCAGTCCGGTATAAAGTTCATTTAATCCGACGGATGTAAAAACAATAAGTCCTGATACCAGTAGCAGAAAAGGTAAAAGGTATCCTAAAATTACGGCTCTGATTCCTGCTGATTTTGAAACGGAAACGCAAACCCGCTCTCCGGCTGCATATTGCCCAGAATTATCATTTACTGTAATAACTTTCTTTTCCGTGCCGAAAAAAGTACAGCTTTCTTGTGACTGACAGGATGAGCATGCTGTCAGTTGTATAATTCTTACATTGACTACACCTTTTCCCGTGCTTTCAACGTAGCCTTCCTGCTCGATACAGTTTGATGAAGCCATCACCTGTAAGTTCAATAAAAGCTACAAAAATAATTATGTTAGCCTAACAAAAAAAGATAAATATTAGAATATTTTAATTTAGAATGATTCTAAAGATGCTTTGCTCTTAATTTTTCCACAATACAATTTATTAATATTAAAGCCATTAAGGAGTGGATTATTCTTCTTTGTTATTTGTTAAACATCTTGTTAGCCCAAGTGAAAAATTCTGTCAGGTTAAAGACTAATATCTCTTTGTTTTTATTTTGCTCCGTTGTGTATTTTTTTTGTTTTACAGAATCTTTAAGCCATTTTATTGCTCCTTCTTTCCATCCTTTTCCATCGATCAAAATCATTATGGAAGTTTCAGGCATTGCTTCTATTGTATTGAGATACAAATAAGGTAACTTTTCGTCAACTGAACCTTTTACTTGTTGCCATTTACACTCAATACGAATGCGTAAATTATATTTTTTGGAAATGAGTAAAAACTCTGTATTACCTTTATGTTTGTATATAGTGGTGAAAGGAACATTTTCTAATAGAAGCTCTTCTCCATATTTTTCTTTGTTCTTTTCCCAAATCCGGTAATTGATTAATTCAAATCCTTTTCCTGTCAATACCGTTTTAACCGCTACTTCTAGTTGATTTCCTGTAATATTACTTTTAGTTCCTTGTTCCATTTATGTTATTGAGTAATTAGTAATAACTATTTCATTTATTGTACCGCGTTTTGCAGGATTAGAATTTATCATTCTTTTTGCTGGTACCCTTAGAATATTGAATTCACTGTATATTTCATCAAAAAAATTATCTGAAGGATTAATATTTTTGGGGTCAGAGTTACTTAACATTACTTTCATTCCTTTTTTGTGGAGCTCTTTAAATAATTTTGCAAGTTCGATTTGCTCATTATCTGCAAAGTTTTGCTTATTATATGATTTAAAATTTGATGTTTTGCTTATTGGTCGGTAGGGTGGGTCAAAATATACAAAAGATTTTTCTTTCAAATCTGAAATGACCTGCCGAAAATCAGCTTTTTTTATTTCAGCTATTTGTAATACATTGTGAACTGCCAATAAATTCTGTTCATCACAAATTGTAGGATTATCATAAGCACCTGCAGGAGAGTTAAATTCTCCTTTAGAGTTCACTCTGTAAAGGCCGTTGAAACAAGTTCTATTTAAAAATATTAATT
>JAJUGM010000371.1 GCA_029268165.1 Bacteroidota bacterium | reverse complement strand
CACTGAAGGAGAAGAAGCTGAACTATATAAAACCTTCTATGCCGGACAACAATACCGTATTGCCATTTGTGGTGCTGAACCTCTTTCAAAAATTGAATTTCAGGTAGTTGATGCCAATAAAAATGTGCTTTATGATAACAGGCAGCATAATTACGCCACAGTCTGGGATTTTAAGCTTGAATCAAGCCAGCAGTTAAAGATACAGATTAAAGTGCCTGTATCCAATCCGCAATCAGAATATCCTTATAGCAGCTGCGTTGCAATAATGTTTGGATTTAAAGAAAAATAAAGATACTTCTAACATAATAGCTCTAAATTATAAGGCTGAAGATTCCTATTTTCATTTTAATCTCTTAAAAAGAAAAAGTAATTATATTGATTTGGTTTTTTAATTATTCAGCTTAGCCCTTAGATATTTGCCCGTGTAAGATGATTCGCACCTGATAATTTCCTCAGGTGTACCTTCAAAAACAAGGTAGCCGCCCTTTTCACCTGCCTCAGGACCAAGGTCTATGATCCAGTCTGCTGTTTTTATTACTTCAGGATTATGTTCGATTATTAAAACCGTATGGCCACGCTCAATTAATGCATTAAAAGCCATAAGCAGTTTTTTTATATCATGAAAATGCAAACCGGTGGTTGGCTCATCAAAAACAAATAAAGTGGGTTCATTACTTTTTTCAGCTCCAAGAAAGGAGGCCAGTTTAACCCGCTGGCTTTCGCCACCGCTCAAGGTACTTGACGATTGGCCCAGCTTAATATAGCCAAGGCCAACATCGGCAAGTGGTTTTAGCTTGCGTGCAATTGATTTTTCAATATGTCCGGACTGCTGTTCAAATAATGCAATCGCTTCGTCAACAGTGAGTTCAAGTAAATCATATATGTTTTTTCCCTGAAAGGTAACATCCAGAATTTCATCCTTAAATCGCCTGCCATGACAACTGTCGCATAAAAGATTAATATCAGCCATAAACTGCATCTCAACTTTAATCATGCCTTCTCCCTGGCATTCTTCGCATCGGCCGCCGTCGATATTAAACGAAAAATGTGAAGCTGAATAATTATTAAATTTTGCCAGGGGCTGGGAAGCATATAATTTGCGGATGTCGTCAAATGCTTTTATATAGGTCACCGGATTTGAACGTGATGATTTACCGATCGGATTCTGGTCAACAAACTCAATGTGGGCCAGTAAATGAAGGTCACCGTTTATTTTGCCGAATCGGCCCGATTTTTCACTATATCCGCCATATATTTTGTTTAATACAGGAACAATAATGGATTTAACCAGCGATGATTTTCCTGATCCGCTCACGCCTGTAATAACAGTCATGATATTAAGAGGAATTTTAACATCAATACCTTTGAGGTTATTTTCTCTTGCTCCGTAAATGCAAATGTAATTGTTCCATTTACGCCTGTATGCCGGAATATTTATCTGCTCTCTCCCACTTAAATAAGCGGCTGTAAGGTTATTGTCACACTTCATCAATTCGTCAAAAGAACCGTGAAAAATGATCTCCCCGCCATCTCTTCCGGCATGCGGCCCAATGTCGATAATATCATCGGCTGCCCTGATAACTTCTTCCTCATGCTCAACAACTATAACCGTGTTACCCGCATCGCGCAAGCTTTTTAACACATTGACAAGCCTTCCGGTATCACGGGGGTGCAACCCCACGCTAGGTTCATCAAGAATATAAATTGAACCCACCAGATTACTTCCAAGCGTGGTAGCCAGGTTAATACGCTGAGATTCACCCCCTGAAAGTGTTGATGATAATCGGTTAAGTGTCAGATATTCAAGTCCTACATCACATAAATATTTGATTCTTGCTTTTAGCTCAGTTAATATACGTTTGGCGATTTTAGTTTCATATTCTGTAAGGCTGATATTATCAATAAAATCTCTGAGCTTTTCAACAGGCATTGTAACCAGCTCAGTAATTGATTTCCCGTTAATTTTTACATAGTTTGCCTCTTTTTTAAGCCTTGTACCGTTGCAATCCGGACATACAGTTTTACCCCGGTAACGCGATAACATCACCCGGTATTGTATTTTATACTTTTTTGTTTCGAGGTATTTAAAAAAATCATGAATACCTTTGAAATATTTATTGCCATTCCACAGCAGGGAACGCTGTTCGTCAGTAAGCTCAAAATATGGCCGGTGAATAGGAAAATCAAAATAGCCGGCATTCATGATCAGTTTTTCCTTCCATTTATTCATTTTTTCACCTTTCCAGCAAACAATTGCATCTTCATATACAGATAACGCTTTATTAGGTATAACAAGATCTTCATCAATGCCGATTACCTTTCCATATCCTTCACACACCGGGCAGGCGCCAATAGGATTATTAAAACTGAACAGGTGAATGGTAGGTTCTTCAAACCGAATTCCGTCGGCTTCAAAAGCATCGCTGAAGCGCTTTATATTGCGCTGATCATCCACATGTTTTATAAGGCACGAACCTTCACTAATCCGAAAAGCCATCTGAATAGAGTCGGCATAGCGGCTTACCGAATCATTGTCATAAGCTACTATAATTCTGTCAACAACAACATTAATTTCAGACCTGGATATTTCAGGGACCGACTGGAGAAATTCCTCAACTTTAATGATGGTATTATTTACTTCAAGGCGCGTTATCCCCTGATGCATGAGGTCCTCAACATGTTGTGAAAGGCTCAGGGTAGTTGAATCATTTAACGGCGCTAATATCAGCAGGCGGGTTTCAGGAGCAAAAGACAGGATATAATCAACAACATCAGACACAGTATCTTTTTTTACCTGTTGCCCCGAAACCGGCGAGTAGGTTTTTCCTATCCGCGCGTACAACAATTTCAGATAATCATAAATCTCGGTTGATGTGCCTACAGTTGACCTCGGATTCCTTGTGTTTACCTTTTGTTCAATGGCAATAGCAGGGGGAAGGCCTTTAATAAAATCCACTTCAGGCTTGCTGACCCGGCCTAAAAACTGTCTCGCATACGATGAAAGGCTTTCAACATAACGACGCTGACCCTCGGCATATATTGTATCAAAAGCAAGAGATGACTTGCCTGAACCTGATAAACCTGTAACAACAATTAATTTATTACGTATAATATTAAGATGGATATTCTTCAGATTATGAACACGAGCGCCCGAAATAACTATACTACCCAAATCTTCAGCCATTTGCCCAGATAAGTTTGTTATGCAATTTTTTATGGAATATTTTTTTTTTTGCAAAAAAAAATTATTTTTGGTACAAAATTATCGGTTTATTGATAATTAAAAGAATAATTCAAACCAATTTTAAAACGAATTAAGGAGGATCGCCTATAGAAACAATTCTACCTAGTTACTTTCAATAACCTAAAAAAGGAGGTAGTTTTGAAAACATATTTTCTTTCTGACAATGAACTTATCAGTAAGTTTGTCAGAGGCGATCAGGCAAGTCTTGAAGTACTTATTAACCGATACAGAAAACAGGTTTATTCCTATATTGTACTTCTGGTAAAAAATCAACACCTGGCTGAAGATATTTTTCAGGATACCTTTATGAAGGTGATCCGCTCATTACATGAAGGCAAATACCGTGAAGACGGAAAGTTTCTGGCGTGGGTAATCAGAATTGCCCATAATCTGGTAATTGACCATTACCGCCGGGAAAAACAGCTGAATGCAGTATCGAATCAGGAATT
>JAJUGM010000370.1 GCA_029268165.1 Bacteroidota bacterium | reverse complement strand
CATAGGCAGTAGCCAGGGCTTCTGATTGCAATTCATAATCATAAATGCCTATTGAGCGCAAAACATTGAGTGAATCTTCCATCTGACGAATATGGTTCTGAAGGTCAACATATTCCTTTTCAACCAGTTTAAAGGCAAGATATGCACGATCCCGTTGTATTTGACGCATGGCAGAGTCTATCTGATTACTGATATCATTGGCAATGTTGGCTGCTACAACAGGATCTTTGTCAAGCACTTCAATAACAATTGACATATATTTGGTCCTTCTGTACTTGATGTATTTTTTATATTTCTTGTTAAGAAGAGTGTATTTGTATTTAAAAGTAGAATCAATATTATAGTGATTCATCAGGTCATATTTTTGTATAATCCGGTTACGGATCATATCCGACTGCAGAATCTGTAACATCTGTTCAGTCTGTTCCTCTTCTCCAAAAGATAATAAACCGGTGCGCCCGGCAAACTGGTCCGACAAAAGGTACTTGGATACTGAAGTGTTTGGAGCAGGGAATAATACAACCTGTGATTTATAAAGATTGGTTAATGTTAAAGAAATGATAATAGATGCAATAGCAGCAACAGCAGTAATGATTGCCAGAGGCACTCTTTTTTCCCATGCAAAAACAATCAGGTCGGCTGAACTGAACGTAAATTCTTTTGTAATTTTTTCTTTTGTCATATTTTACACACTTATTTGGGAGTAATTTTAATAATAAAATAATTCTTTTTACCTTTTTGAATCAGAAAATATTTTTGGTTAAGCGAGTCATCAAGTGTAACTTTTTTTTCTGCATTGTCAATTTTCTTTTTATTAATACTTACACCTCCTCCTTCAACCATTCTGCGGAATTCTCCTTTTGAAGAAAAAATGGTTGTTTCTTTGGCAAGTAAATCAGAGACAGTTATGCCGTTTACTAAGCTAGCCTGTCGAATCTCAAAAACAGGCACTCCTTCAAAAATATTCAGAAAGACTTTTTCATCAAGCTTTTTTAACGTTTCAGTAGTTCCTTTTCCGAATAATATCTCTGAAGCTTCAATTGCAGTATCAAGCTCGTCTTGTGAATGCACCATCCGTGTAACCTCTTCGGCCAGTTTTTTCTGCAAAATACGCATATGAGGTGCCTCTCTGTGCTGCATGATCAGCTGGTCAATTTCCTGGCGTGACAGCAATGTAAATATCTTTATATATTTTTCAGCATCCTGGTCAGAAACATTAAGCCAGAACTGATAGAATGCATAAGGCGATGTCTTTTCAGCATCGAGCCATACATTCCCCTGTTCCGTTTTACCAAATTTTCCGCCATCTGACTTCGTAATAAGCGGGCAGGTAAGGGCATAAGCCTCTCCTCCTGACTTACGTCGTATGAGCTCTGTGCCAGTAACAATATTTCCCCACTGGTCAGACCCTCCCATCTGAAGCTTACAGTTTTTGTGCTGATATAGATAAAGAAAATCATAACCCTGAACCAGCTGATATGAAAACTCAGTAAAAGACAAACCTGTTTCAAGGCGTTTCTTTACAGAGTCTTTGGCCATCATGTAATTTACAGTAATAAGCTTACCTACATCGCGGATGAACTCCAGAAACGAGAAATCTTTCATCCAGTCGTAATTATTCACCATTTCTGCTTTATTGGGAACATCAGATTCAAAATCGAGAAATCTGGCCATTTGTTTTTTGATGCATTCCTGGTTATGACGTAGCGTTGTTTCATCAAGTAAATTTCTTTCTTCTGATTTACCCGAAGGATCGCCAATCATGCCTGTGGCTCCGCCTATTAAAGCAATTGGCTTATGACCGGCTTTCTGCAAATGTTTTAGCAACATAATTGAAACCAGATGGCCTATGTGTAAAGAATCTGAGGTAGGGTCAAAGCCAACATAGGCTGTAACCATTTCTTTTGCCAGTAACTCCTCTGTGCCCGGCATCATATCGTGCACCATTCCACGCCATCTTAGTTCTTCTACAAGTGTCATGTGAAAAATTTTCGCAAAGATAATATTTAGCTTTAATTATGAATTGTATTTCCTGAATAAACAATCACTTCGTTTGGTTTCTTGTTACTTTTATTGATATTCCTGATTTGAGGAAACAACCATGGAATAATACCTGACAAAGGCTTATAGAATAGTGAATTCTCAGTCTTCTGCCTGGGCATAAAGGGAAAATGCTGGTCAATCATATTTAAAAAACTTATTATCAAGCTGATAATTAATATTGTTTTTAATAAAGAAAAGATTGAACCTGCCAGACGGTTTAGAAAAGAAAGCATACTTACTTCAATAATTTTTTCAACCAAACGGCCTGCAAGATGAATTAAAAGAACAATAAAGCCAAACAAAACGCCAAAAGCTAAAAAATAACTTATCCGGATATTTATTTTAAAATGAATAGTCAAATAATCAGCCAGATATGTTGAGAAGCGGAGAGAAATATAAATTCCAAGTAGTAGTGCAATCAGAGCAGCCAGTTGCATTACCAGCCCTTTTAAATATCCCCTTATTAATGCCCAGATAAAAAATCCGGTAATAATAATGTCTATAAGATTCATTTTAGTAATACTGCCAGTGCTTTATCATCATAAATTAACTGTTGCTAAATAAAGAATTAAAATTCATAAAACAAAATTGATATGCATTACCCGAAATGAATGAATAAATTTTGTATGATAAATGATTTTCAATATTTTTGCGCTCTGATGTAATAGTTAATTTCATTACCCAACACTTCAATTCACCTTGCCCTGTCTTTGCTCTTGTATCTTAGCTCTCGGTTCTAATATTATATGGCCCCATAGTTCAAGGGATAGAACGGAAGTTTCCTAAACTTTAAATCCAGGTTCGAGTCCTGGTGGGGCTACAAAAGCATAAAGAAAGCGCAAGTTATCAGTTGATATTTAAAATAACCTGAATTATTACAAAAATTTAATTTATATCGGCGAAACCGACATTTCATTTAAAAAATCTTAAAATAAACTAATTTTGTCAGGTAACCTCAAAGTAGTGAAAGCAAAACCTCACTATATTAAGGAGTTAGTTGCCCAAGGTGAAAACCAGCAACTTGATTTTAAATTTGAAATATCAGATGCCCGGAAAATTGCACGGACCCTTTCAGCTTTTGCCAATACTGATGGAGGAAAGCTTTTAATAGGTGTAAAAGATAATGGAGTAATTTCAGGCATTAGGACCGAAGAGGAAGAGTATATGATTGAATCGGCAGCCCACCTGTTTTGTAAACCCAGAGTAGATTACACAATCAAAAAATGGAATGTTGACGGCCGTTGGGTACTTGAGGTAAATATACTGAAGAGTAAATCAAGACCTCATTATGCAAAGGATGAGAAAGGCAACTGGATTGCCTATGTGCGTGTTGCCGATCAGAATTTCCAGGCTAACAGGTTATTAATCAGGGTCTGGAATAATGAAGTCAATAAAAAAGACGTATTATTAAAATATAGTGATGAGGTAAAAAAGCTGGTTGATTTTCTTGAAGTTCAACCCTCTATAACTCTTTCAAAATTTACCAGAATTGCTCATATTACCAGAAAAGTAGCCGAAACTATTCTGGTTAAAATGATTTCTATGAATGTTATTGACATTGAGTTAACAGAAAAAGCAGTTTTTTTCAAATTAAAATCAGATAAAAATAATCTGCCTAAATATTTGAAATAGCCTGAAGGTTAATAAGATTCAAATTATATTTTAAATATAT
>JAJUGM010000369.1 GCA_029268165.1 Bacteroidota bacterium | reverse complement strand
GAATTGGAACATTTAATTGTATATAAAAACAAATTAATTAACCTTTTTCCAACAAGGCTTAATCAAATGGAAGTAATACAAGCCAAAGAAACTGATTTGATTGAAATCTTATATCTACTAAGAGTTTGTATCCTCAATATGAACCAGCAGGGATTAAAACATTGGAACAGTGTTTATCCCGGACCGCACGATATCAAAGCTGATCTTACTGAAAATAAAATATTTCTTGCCAAAGAAAAGGGCGTATGCAAGGGGATGATTACTCTTGACAATGAAGAACCTGAGGAATATAAAGGGATACAGTGGAAACATCAATCGAAAAAGCCTTTATACATTCATAGGCTTGCAGTGCATCCCCGGTGGCAAGGACAAGGGATTGCGCAGCTACTGATAGATTTTGCCGAAGATTATGCCAAAAAGAATAGTTTTGACGGGTTGCGTATTGATATATATAGTTCAAGTGTTCATGCACGGCATTTATGCGAAAGGCACATGTTTGTTGAAAGCGGAGAGTTTTTCAGTTCTTTCCAGAAAGAACCCTTTATTTGTTTTGAAAAAACTATATAAAAGTTTCTTTATAATTGATCTTTATTTTAACCATAAAAAAATAATTTTTGTTAAAATCTTTCAACAACCCTAAAAAAAATATTTTCACAATTGTCTGATAAATAGTTATTTACTTATATCTGTTTTGTGTCAGGCACATTTTTTTTTTAACAATCCCTTGTAAACTCTTTATTTTTTACTTATTAGTGATTAATCTTGCATGCGTTATAATTATTCCAACATGTTATAATGTATTAAACAAATGAAAATAAATGGTAACCAGGCCGGAAAATCTCGTAAGAACGGCCATTCCCAAACGCCGAAATTCGGCCCTGTTGATAACCTCGAGAGTTACCTGCAGCCCGACTGGTGGCGAAGAATTTTCAACTCCATGTACCTCAAGACTGATGCGGATGTCGTTGAAGACAAGCAGATTACAAATCGCGAAGTTGATCTTTTCACAGAGTTCCTCGGACTTGATAAAAATATGGTAATTCTTGACCTGGCTTGTGGCCAGGGGCGTCATTCTCTGGAACTTGCCCGAAGAGGATTCAGAAATGTAAATGGTTTAGACCGTTCGCATTATCTTATACGTAAAGCAAAAAATTTAAGTGCTTCCGAAGGTCTTAGTGTAAATTTTAAGGAAGGTGATGCCCGTAAATTGCCTTACACGGCTGATACTTTTGATATTGTGATGATATTGGGCAATAGTTTTGGATATTTTGAAAGTACTGAAGATGATATGAAAATCCTTAAAGAGGTTTTCAGGGTCTTAAAGCCTAATGGAAAGTTTTTAATTGATGTGGCTGACGGAAACTACCTTCGTGAAAACTATAGTCCGCGAAGCTGGGAATGGATCGATAATAAACATTTTGTATGCCGTGAAAGGTCATTATCATCTGATAATCAGAGGTTAATATCCCGTGAGGTTATTTCAAATATTCATAAAGGTGTTATTGTTGACCAGTTTTATGCCGAGCGGTTATATTCAAGAGAGTCACTGAGTGAAATGCTTTACCGCACAGGATATAAAAATATCAGTTTTATAGGTAATTATGCCACCGATTCAAAACGCAACCAGGACCTGGGTATGATGGAAAGGCGTATCATTGTTACTGCAAGTGCAGTAAAAGAGTGGACTCCCGTGAAGGTAAAGAAGACTGAGCTTAAAAATGTAGTCGTCATTATGGGCGACCCCTCAAGGCCTGATATCGTCAAACCATCCAACGTGTTTGATACTGACGACCTTGAAACTATTATGAATCTTAAAATTGCTCTAGGTCAATTAAAGGATTATCGTTTTACATACCTCACCAATCATAGTACGCTGTTCAATGACCTGCAAAAGTTGAAAGGACGGGTTGATTTTGCCCTGAATCTGTGCGATGAGGGTTTTGATAATAATCCGCGCAAAGAGCTTCACGTTCCCGCTATGCTCGAAGTACTGAACATTCCTTATACAGGTTCCAATCCGCAATGCCTGGCCTATTGTTACGATAAATCGCTCATTAGAGGTATTGCAAAGGAAATGGGAATTCCGGTTGCTAAAGGCATTTATATTAAGCCCGAAGACAATGTGTTTGAAATGAATATTGAATTCCCGGTAATTATTAAGCCAAATTTCGGTGATAGCAGTTTTGCCATTACCAAAGAAAGCGTGGCATATAACCTCGAAGAGGTCAATGATGCCATTATCCGTATTAGGGAAAACCTCGGTTATGAAAAACCGGTTTTGCTTGAAGAATTTTTAACCGGAAAAGACCTGACAGTTGGCATAATAGGCAATCCTCCGGAATCATATACTTTTTTGCCTGTGGTTGAAGAAGACTATTCTGCATTGCCTGAAGGTTTACCAAAAATCTGCGGATATGAAGCAAAGTGGATTGCAGATTCCCCTTATTTTAATCTTCTGAAATCAATACCTGCTAATTTGCCCGAGGAAACCGAAAAAGTTATTATGGAGCATTGCCTCCGACTGTTTGAAAGGCTCGAATGCAGGGATTATGTGCGTTTCGACTGGAGGCTTGATAAAAAAGGAATTCCCAAATTACTTGAGGTTAACCCGAATCCGGGATGGTGCTGGGATGGACATCTGGCAAAGATGGCTGCAATAAAAGGAATTAGCTATTCCGATATGTTGCTTCAGATATTGCAAACAGCTGAACAACGATTTAACAATATAAATGGTAATGGTAACGGAAATGGAACCAGCCATCAAATGGAGCTTACAGAAGAGAAAAAAGCTTTTACCCTTTAGGTTATTTATTCTGACTGATTGATAAAACATGAAACAGGGGCTCTTAAAGGTTTTCTTTGAGTCCCGTTTTTAATTATTTTTTTTTCAGGTAAAGAAAGAAATTGGATTTAAAACGTAAGTAAACTTGTTATTTATTAAACAACTTGTTCCATTCTCTTTTCGGACGCTTTTCCCAGACCCTGCTATGATAGGCATAACTGGCTATTAATGGCAGAACAGTTGTAGCTTCGGCATAAACCATTTGTTCATACTTGGTATCTACTTTGCCCCATGATGAGGCTTCCTGTAAGGTAGATGAGGAGCAGGCACCATCTCTGACATCAGCTACAGTAATTTGCACGGCATATTTATGCATAGGAACAGGTTTCCCTAAAACCTCCGCGCACACAACAACGTCCTGGGCAAAATTCTTTGGTACACCGCCACCAATCATAAACAAACCGGTGGTGTTGGCAGCCATCTTAATCATGGTGAGTTCCCTGAAATCACGCACAGAATCAATAGTAACGTGCTTA
This sequence comes from Bacteroidota bacterium, assembly GCA_029268165.1. Classification (GTDB taxonomy): domain Bacteria; phylum Bacteroidota; class Bacteroidia; order Bacteroidales; family UBA10428; genus UBA5072. The sequence continues at coordinate 401 of JAJUGM010000369.1, read as the reverse complement.
TCAGGCCTTTCCCATTGATGCTTTACCAGGCCAAAGCCAGCACTGCTGTCTGAAAATGCCGGACAAAATATAGGAACATTATTTTCATAAGCCAGTTGTACCAGCGAGTCCTTTTTTACAGCATTTTTTATCAGATATTTACCCAGCTCCATAATAAACTCACGCGAACTGTATGGTCTGGGTTCAAGTGAATCAGCTACTTCTTTCACAGTTCCGTCACATATCTGAAGATCATCTTCATCAATGAACGTATCATATATCCTGTCAATATAAAACTCTCTTAATTTTTTATCAGGCACTTCCTGGCTTCCTCTGTAATGCTTAAAACCCAGGGCCTCAAAAAAGTCCATATCAATAATTGAGGCACCTGTTGCCACTACTACATCAATCATCCGGTTTCT
>JAJUGM010000368.1 GCA_029268165.1 Bacteroidota bacterium | reverse complement strand
CATGAAACACTTGCTGAAATTAAGCATCATTATACTGCCATAATTAAAGAATCGCTTGAACACGCCATGCATCTTTACTCGAAAGGTGTTATTTTTGAATTTGAAACATTGCTTGAGATGACCCGTACACCAGATATTGGCGTTGAGTTGGTTAAAATTATGAATGATATTTGCGAAGAATATTACCGGAAATATAATATAGCAAGTGAAATCAGGCTAACGCCAAACGATTTGCGTGAATTTGAAAGGCCTCCGAAACAGCGAACATCTTCCCTGCTTGATCCCATGCTTGAATTATTTGAGAAAGGAGCGCTTGCAGGCGGAAATCTTCTGTCAATTGAATCAACTGGCGGAAAGGAAATATCTGATGATTCACTGATGATGTGTGATATCAGACAGTTTATTTTCAGCCAGGCTGTTCTTGGTGTTCGCGACATGAAAATGCTCTGGAAAAAGATTTCTGATATTGCACTAAAAACCAATACAATAGCCGGAGGAGATACGGCTTGTGGTTTTGGGAACACTGCTATGGTACTGGCTGAAAGAAAATATATCCCAAAAGTCTTTGCTGCAGTTGCCAGGGTAGCTACAGTGGTAAGGACACTGGTTGCAGTTGAAGAAGGTGCTCAGGGACCAGGCAAGGATTGTGCTTACGAAAATCCTTTTCTAAAAACAATAGCAGGAATACCTATATCTATGGAAGGCAAAACATCTGCCTGTGCCCATTTCAGTCCGCTTGGAAATATTGCTGCTGCATGTGCCGATCTCTGGAGCAATGAATCGGTTCAGCATATAAAACTGCTTTCGGGTATGGCACCGGTTGTTTATCTCGAACAACTTGAATATGATACGCGACTTATGAATGAAGCCATTAAAGGCGGAAAGAATGAAATGTTGCAATTGCGAAAATTGCTGGTTAATTCCGACTGTTTTTATGATCCTCAGGCTCTCATTCTGATGCCTGAAAATGTAATAGAAATATCTAAAGAAATAGTAACAGGTAAAAATTATGTTGAGGCCACCAAAAAAGGATGCCTAAAAGCTATTACTGTAATTGAAGAAGCGATCAGAACAAAACAGCTAATGCATGATCCAAAGGAAGATGAATGGATAGTCGTATTAAAATCAGATATTGAATCCATACCTGATAATGAGTCTGACTTTATTGAGACGATTCTTCCTTCTATTGACAGTAATAAAGTGCTGTTGCATGAATATGGATTATAATCAATAAAAAAATAAAACCTATGAATGAAATTATTGAGAAAATTGCTTATTGCATTGAATTCGGTAAGATAAACAGTGCTTCACCTTATCCGCCTGATTTGCGTGGTCAGGATGGCGCTGATGAGCTTACCAAAAAAGCTCTTGATACGGGCATAGCACCATCAACCATCTTAAATGAAGGTATGATAGCCGCAATGAATAAAGTGGGTAAGAAATTTTCCGAAAACAAAATTTTTGTTCCCCAGATGCTTCTGGCAGCCAAAGCTATGAGTACCGCAATGCAACATATTAAACCTTATTTTAAATCAGGTACTGTAAAATTCAAGGGTAAGTTTGTTCTGGGGACTGTAGCCGGAGACCTGCATGATATTGGGAAAAACCTGGTGGGGATGATGATTGAAGGTGCCGGATGGGAAGTGATAGATCTTGGCGTTGACGTCAGCGCTGAAAAATTCATGCAGGCTATTAACTCTAATCCGGGATGTTCGGTTGGACTGTCAGCATTGCTTACAACCACTATGGTTAATATGGAAAAAATTGTGCAGGAAATAAGAAACAATTATCGTGATATCAAGATTCTTACTGGAGGAGCTCCTGTTACTATGGATTTTTGTAAAAATATTGGTGCCGATTTTTATTCTCCCGATCCTCAGGGTGCAGTAGAATATCTTAATCAAATAGCCTCATAATTTTTGTTCTGATAAAATCTGTTTTCTATTTTTATCGCAAAAAAAATTATGGAGTGTAAGAAAGAAAGAAATACAAACCGGTGCAATTGTACGTATCATCCATGCAGCAGAAAAGGAATATGTTGTGATTGTATGCATTACCACAGAAGTATGGGAGAGTTGCCTGCATGTTATTTTCCTGACGACATTGAAAAGACTTACGACAGAAGCATAGAGAACTTTTTTAGAGTTTTTCAGCAGAGAGGAAACAGGTTCATGAGTTAAAATGCATCGGTTTTTTAATTTACTTTTTTATTAGCTTATTTTAATGTAAACCCTATTAATCTCAATAATCTAGGGTATAAAAGTTATTTAGCAAGCCTTTGTTGTCATTTTATGTTGGTTGTTAACAACTTTTCTTTAATAAAACAATTTCTTTGCTTAAACTGCAAAAAAAATGTAACCCTATTATACATAAATCAGTTAAAATTAAAAGACTGGTCAGAGGCTTGTACCCATGAAGAGAACGTTACTAAAAATTATATTATTTTTTTTATGTCTAGTGGTTGTTTTTTCACTGTTACAATTTGTTCCTGCAGGCAGGGGGTATCCCGAAGAATTTCGTTTGCCTGTAACCCGAACTGATCCGTCTTTTCTGGAAAGCCCTTCTTCATGGGTTGATTCAGTGATGCAATCATTATCGTTAGAAGAAAAAATAGCACAGATGCTGATGATTGCCGCTTACTCCAACTCCACAAAAAACAATAAGAAGCATGAAGATGAGACGGAGAAAATTATTCGCGACTATAATATAGGAGGATTAATTTTCTTTCAGGGAACACCTGTGAGTCAGGCACAATTAACAAACCGGTATCAGAAAATTGCGAAGACACCCTTGTTTATTGCTATAGACGCTGAATGGGGTCTTGCGATGCGGCTTGACAGTACTATACGTTATCCGCGTCAGATGATGCTTGGAGCCATACAAAATGAAAAACTTATTTATGATATGGGAAGCCAGATTGCATGGCAATTAAAAAGGTTAGGTGTAAATATAAATTTTGCTCCTGTGGCTGATATTAATAATAATGCATATAATCCTGTAATCAACAGCAGATCGTTTGGGGAAGACCGGGCAAACGTTACCCGAAAATCGATATTATACATGCTTGGCCTTCAGGATAACGGCATTATTGCTGTTGCAAAACATTTTCCGGGGCATGGTGACACAGAAATTGACTCACATCTTGATCTCCCGGTAATAAAACACCACCGTTCACGGATTGACAGTATTGAACTATTTCCCTTTAAAGAACTTATTTACAGTGGTATCTCAGGGATTATGACTGGGCATCTCAATGTCCCTGTTTTAGATAGCTCGAATAAAGTGCCTGCCTCACTTTCTGCTGCCATTACAGATACTTTACTTAAGCAGGAAATGGGTTTCAAAGGCCTTGTTTTTACTGATGCAATGAATATGAAAGGCATTACTAACTATTTTGGCTCTGATACGGCAGTAATGAAGGCTTTCCTGGCAGGTAATGATATTATTCTGATGCCTGCAGATGTTCAGGTTGCAATAAAATCAATAAAAGAGCTAATCGAAAAAGGTATTGTTTCTGCTGATGAGATTAATAAACGTTGCAGAAAAATTTTAATGGCCAAATACTGGGCAGGCTTAAATAAGTTCAGACCAATAGAAATAAAAGGACTAGTTAATGACCTGAATCAACCAGGATTTGAACTCTTAAGCAGAAAACTGATAGAAAATTCCTTAACTGTTCTAATCAATAAAGGGCAGATTATGCCACTGAAGCGTCTGGATACGCTTAAATTAGGTT
>JAJUGM010000367.1 GCA_029268165.1 Bacteroidota bacterium | reverse complement strand
TATCAAGACGTTGTAATGAGTATAAGCCGGCAACAATACCCGAAGTATTAGCACCCCATTCTTTTTCAATATTTTTTAAATCAATAATATTTTCGCAAAATGCACGCTGAAGAAAAATACTGGTAATTGATGTTACGCCAAGACCAATTTCATTAACGGCAATCATGGCAATACTGATAGCCGAATCTGCAATAAGATGACCGGTAAAATCTACCTTATCTTTTACTGCTTCTAACATTAAGCTGAATGCCTTTTTCAGTAACGCCGGATTATTAATTTCCCTTTGCTTGCGAACAGTTCTTAAAAGAGTCCCATAGCGATTTCTGAGCATTGTAATATATCCGACATCAGGCTTAATCATATTGATATTCAATGGTTACAGCAAAGTTAGCTATATTTTTTTTATATAAATTTAATATGAAATGCTTAATTTTAATACTGGCAAAATAATTAAGAAGGAATGAATATGTAACCTTATTAATTAATTTGAAATTTCATTTTTAAGGTTGATAATCATGAGGAAATTAACAATATACATATTCTCTCTTGGTCTAATCACCATGATTGTTCAAATTGTAACCCTTCGTGAATTCATGTTTTTGTTTGGCGGTAATGAGATGATTATTGGTATTTTTCTTGCCAACTGGATGATACTCACGGGAAGTGGTACATTTATTGGAAAGACTGCGAAGAACATGAAGAATAAAGTTAGAATGATACATTCTGTATTTATAATTTTAAGCTGGTTACCTGTAATAATGATTTTTCTGATTTCTGTGTGTCGTAATTTAATTTTCAAACCTGGTATTGAAATTGGATTATTTCAAATTACCACTGTTATAGCAGTCTTTCTGGCACCATTTTGTTTCCTGTCAGGATTTTTGTTTACCATTTTAACCAAAGTCAATATTATTTCAAACCCCAATGTATCAGCTGAACAAACATATTCAACTGAAGCATTTGGCAGCCTTATTGCCGGTTTTTTCTCAAGTTTTATTTTTTTCTACTGGTTTTCAAATTTTCAGATAATCATTTTACTTACTTTTTTGGTACCATTAGTTATCATGTTTCCTCTAAACAAAAGATTGAATTTTAAACACTTTTTACCTGTTTTATTTTCTGCTGCTTTTGCTATTGTTATGTTCGCCCTGAGAGCTGATTATTTACTTAAAGGATTAATATTTGAAAATCAAATAATTAAATATCTTAAAGATACACCTTACGGAAATCTTACGGTTACCAAAACTGATAATCAAATTAACGTTTTTGAAAACGGCAGATTATTGTTTTCAACTGATAACCAAATAAGTAATGAAGAGTCGGTGCACTATGCCATGTTGCAACACCCTGAACCAAAAAATATTCTTCTTATATCAGGCGGAATTTCTGGAATAACCAAAGAAATTCTAAAATATAATGTTGAAAAGATTGATTATATTGAAATCAATCCGGAAATATTTGTCATTGGGAAAAAATTTACACATTCATTGGATGACGATCGAATCAGGACTATCAGTCATGACGCACGTATATATATACACAAAACAGATAATAATTATGATGTGGTTCTTATTAACTTACCTGAACCATCAACTGCTGAACTTAACCGTTATTATACAGTTGAATTTCTTATTGGTATAAAGAAAATACTGAACAAGCAAGGAATTATCATGATGAGTCTTCCCTCAACAGCAAATTACATCAATGAAGAGGCTAGACAACTAAATTCAGTTATTTACAATACCTGTAAAAGAGTATTTAATAATGTTATAGTTATTCCAGGAGAAAGAAATTATTTTCTGATTTCTGATATGAAACTGACAACGAACATTACACAACTTATTGAAAATAAGAATATTGAAACTGTTTACCTAAATACTTACTATATAAACGGTATTATTTTACAACAACGGTCAGATTATCTAATGAGGAATCTTAACCAGAACACTCAAATTAATACAGATTTTAAACCAGTATCTTATTTTTATTATCTGGGATACTGGTTAAGTCAATTCAATTTAGGAAGAAATACGCTTTGGTTTATATTTATTACACTCCTTGTTGTTATAATTGCAATTAGTATTTTCTTCAGGCCGGTTACCTCAGCTATCATGATTACCGGCTTTTCAGCTTCAGCCATAGAAATTATTTTATTGCTTTCATTACAGATTTTATTTGGATATATATATCAAGTTATAGGGATATGTATTGCGGTATTTATGGGTGGACTTGCATTTGGGGCATTTTACAGGAAAAGGATCTTCGGTAACGCTAATTTCATTCAATTCGCAATAATACAACTCTCTACTGGTGTAAGCTCTTTGGTAATTCCATTGTTATTGAATCATTTACATTTTCATATGTTTTTAGGTATAGGAATTATTATGATATTATTATTTCTTGTGTCTTTTTTAACAGGATTAATGTTCTCCTTATCAATACATTTAAGAAAAGGTGAGCTGACGGGTAATGTGGCCACGCTTTATTCATCAGATCTTATTGGTTCAGCTTTGGGCGCTTTCACCACTTCCGTTTTTCTGATACCTTTGGCCGGGCTTAAAACTTCGGCATACCTGTTAGGCATGCTGAATATTGTTTTCGCTATTTACCTGTTTATTAGGAAGAATAAGTTTTAGATTCTTTTATATAAAAAAAATAATAATTAACATAACCGATTTTAGTAATTTTACAATGTAGTGATGATTTTAAATGAGTTTTTGTAGTCATGAAAAAACGGGAATTTATTAAAACTGGCTTTTTTGGAATTGGAGGTGTATGTGTACTGCCCAGAATAAGTCTTTTATCGGATAGATCATGGTCTTCTTCACATTTACCAGATTTATCTTCTGCTGATTTAAATGATAAGTATAGCAAGGAAGGGATGTTTTATACAATAACTCCAAGAGGTGTAAAATGCCAGATTTGTCCCAATTATTGTACAATCCGGGAAGGAGATTCGGGTACCTGTCGTAGCAGGATGAATATTAACGGAAAACTGGTTTCAATTGCCTATGGCAACCCATGTTCTGTACATGTTGATCCGATTGAAAAGAAACCATTATTTAATTTTCTTCCTGGTTCGAGCGCATATTCCATTGCTACTGCTGGCTGTAATCTTGCCTGTCTGAATTGTCAGAACTGGGAAATATCGCAGGTAAGTCCACGTGAAACCAGAAATTATGATCTTATGCCTGTTAAGGTAGTAGATGAGGCCATCAGAAACAAGTGTGCTTCTATTGCCTATACCTATTCAGAGCCAGTAACATTTTTTGAGTATACCTATGATACCTCAAAAATTGCGCGTGCAAGAGGGATCAAAAACATTTTAGTTTCAGCAGGTTATATTAATGAAGCGCCGTTACGTGAACTGGCAAAATACATTGATGCAGCCAATATTGATCTGAAATCATTCAGTGATGAAATATATGCCAGGCTCAACGGTGGTTCACTGGAACCAGTTTTAAATACGTTGAAAATATTAAAAGAATTAAAAGTTTGGCTTGAAATAACCAATCTGGTTGTACCCAACTGGACGGATAAATTAGGCATGATTGAGCAAATGTGCAAATGGTTAGTACTAAACGGATTTTCCGATACACCTCTTCACTTTAGCCGTTTTCACCCTCAATATAAGCTTACTCAATTACCGGCCACTCCTGTAAACACTTTATTAAAAGCACGTGAAATAGCACTAAAAGCAGGTTTAAAATATGTGTATATTGGAAATGTACCAGGAAC
>JAJUGM010000366.1 GCA_029268165.1 Bacteroidota bacterium | reverse complement strand
ACATTTCATATTTACTTTTAATTATGATAGTTACAATTATAAAAAAATTATTATATTTGTAAACGTTTTTATTACAATATTAATTTTCTTCTTCCAGATTTGCAAATTAAAAAATGAAAATGTCAATTAAATTTATTAAAAACCAAGTATGCCATGCCTGTATAATTTTTCCGCTTTTTTCCTCACCTGTCCGCTTAAACCTAAACCTGTAATGTATATGATTTAATAATCTCATAAATAATGAATCAAAATTTAACCTTCAGGACTTTACCATGTGGATTATGGCCGGTGATGATAACTCCTTTTAAAGAAAATCTTGAAATCGACTTCGAAGGATTGAGACAACTGACTGAGTTTTATCTTAATTCGGGAGCAGAAGGCTTGTTTGCCAACTGTTTATCAAGTGAAATGTTTGAACTTTCATCTGAAGAAAGGATAAAACTGATAAAGACGGTAACTGAAACCGTTGCAGGTGCCGTACCCGTTGTGGCCACCGGCACTTTTGGGAATGAAATATATAATACTATAGAATTCATAAAAAAAGTATATGATTGCGGCGTTGATGCAGTTGTAATTAACATAAATCAACTTGCCGGGGAAAAAGAATCAGAACTATCTTTAAAAGAATCGCTTGAGCACATAATAAACAAAACCTGCCACATACCGCTTGGTACATATGAATGCCCTGTTCCCTATAAACGCCTTTTATCGGCCGGACTATTACGATGGTTGGGTCAAACCGGAAGATTTTTATATCATAAAGACACCAGTTGCGACATACATGCGTTAACTCAGAAAATAATCTCTGTTGAAAATACCAGCCTGGGTATTTTCAACGCTCACATACCAACGGCTATCCTGTCGCTCAAAAGAGGCGCACATGGCCTATCACCCATTGGGGCAAATTTTTTTCCTGAACTTTATAAATTTCTAATCAAAAACTACAATGTAAGTCAATATAAGGAAGAAATTTCAAATCTGAGTGCCGTGCTTAACCTGGTTGACCCTATTTTGCATAAGTTTTATCCGGCTTCAGCCAAAATATTCCTTAAAATGCGCGGGCTGAACATCAATGTTCATACACGAGTAAATCTGCCTGAAATGAAACATGCTGATTATGAACGAATCAATGACCTGTTCAGTATTTTCCAAAGGTTAAACGATTCATTAAGCTGCCCATCAGACCAACTGAATAACTTTACAAGCATATACAAACTTTAGTTATTTATATAATTGAAAAACAAATTATTTATTAATTTTTATTTTCGTGAAAACAGGCGATATTATTGTCTTTTTATTTTTCATAATTGGTGTTACTCTGTTTGGGGCATCTTTCTATCGTAAAAACCAATCGGCTGATGCATTTTCAGTTGGTGAAAGATCAGTTCCGCAGTGGGTAGTTGCCCTATCAATATTTGCTACATACGTAAGCAGTATAAGTTTTCTGGCCTTACCCGGCTATGCCTATCAGTCAGACTGGAATGTTTTTGTATTCAGTCTTTCCATACCTTTTGCTATAATTATTGCCATTAAGTTTTTTATACCTTTGTACCGCAAGATAAACAGCCCGTCAGCATATACTTATTTAGAAATGCGTTTTGGTCCATGGGCTCGTATTTACGTATCAATGTGTTACCTTTTAACCCAACTCATGCGCATAGGCACAATATTATATCTTCTTGCCTTGTCTGTAAATGCAGTATTTAACTGGAATATGGCCTTGGTTATTGTACTTACTGGCGTTCTGGTAATGATTTATTCGGTACTTGGCGGTTTTAAAGCAGTAGTATGGACAGATGCCATCCAGGCAATTATTATGATTTCGGGAGCAATAATAAGTGCAATATATCTTGTTATACAAATACCTGAAGGACCTGTGCAATTGATAAAAACTGCCGGCGAATGCCATAAATTCAGCCTTGGCAGTTACAGCTTAAACCTGTCTGAATCAACTTTCTGGGTAGTGCTTATTTATGGAATATTTATAAACCTTCAGAATTTCGGTATTGATCAGAATTATGTACAACGTTTTATTGCTTCAAAAACCGATCGCCAGGCCAAATATTCCGCATTTCTGGGAAGCTTCCTTTACATTCCTGTATCTATGATTTTCTTATTTATAGGAACAGCCCTGTATGTTTTTTACTCCTTACCGGAAAATAATCTGCCTCCGGATCTGGCAAATCCCGAGGCTGGTGATCGTATTTTCCCCTATTTTATAGTAACAGAATTGCCTGTCGGAATATCCGGACTACTTATTGCATCGGTATTTTCAGCCGGCATGAGCACTATATCCACCAGCTTTAACAGCTCAGCTACAGTTTTTCTGACTGACTATTACCAGAAATTTATTAAAAGAAAAATAACTGAAAAAGAATCATTAAAGGTTTTGTATTTATCAACGTTAATTATTGGAATATTGGGCATTATCATTGGTATTGCCATGATTAATGTTAAAAGTGCGCTCGATGTATGGTGGAAACTGGCATCAGTGTTCAGTGGTGGAATGTTGGGGTTGTTTCTTCTGGGAACTTTTGCAAAGCGAGCGGATTCAACAGCAGCTTTTCTGGGAGTAACTGCAGGCGTATTGATTATCCTATGGCTAACTGCAGGGAAATTGTTATTCGGGAAAAATACTCCAGGCGCTGATATGCATACTTATCTCACCATTGTTTTCGGAACAGTAGCTATTTTTTTTACCGGCTCTCTGCTCTCATTAATAGGTAAAAAATTAAAAAAATGAATATGCTGTTTTATTGTTATCTTTATAAAAATCAATGAATTCATTTATGAGTACCCGGCTTCTTATATTTATGGTTTTGTTACGGCCATTTTTTGTTTTTTCTCAGCCTTCAGGATTCGATAAATATAACGTTGTATGGAACAGCCAGAGCAGTAATTCAGGCGAATCAATGCCTGCCGGAGGCGGAGATATAGGACTCAACGTTTGGGTTGAAAAAGGAGATATACTTTTTTATCTTGCAAAAAGCGGAACATTTGATGAAAACAACAACTTTCTGAAACTCGGGAGGGTCAGAATCAGATGCAATCCAAATCCGTTCAACGGTATTAGGTTTAAACAGGTATTGGTCCTGAGAAATGGTTATATAACCATCAGCGGAAGTAATGATGGTATTGAAGCTAATGCAATGATCTGGGTAGATGTTTACCGGCCTGTTGTGCATTTCGATATAAAAACATCAAAACCTGTTATAGCTGAAATTTATTTTGAGAATTGGAGATATGCTGATCATCTGATGCATGGCGCTGAAAGTTTTGCCACCTCACTAAAATGGGCTCCATTTGAAAATCTTGTCACAAAAAAAGATTCTGTCGCATTTCATAATGGTGGTGTGCTATTTTTCCACCGTAACACCGATCCGACAGTATTTGATATTACAGTCCATCAGCAATTTCTTGATTCGGTTAAGTCGCAACTGTTCAATCCTTTAAAAAATCTCACATTTGGTGGTTTTATGCAAGGTCAGAATCTGATACCGGCAAACATTTTTTCGGGTAAATACCTTGATACTGATTTTATGGCATGGCAGCTTATCAGTAAAAAACCAGCCAAAGAATACCATCTGGAAATAATTCTTCATTCTCAGAATGCTTTAACTCTTGATAACTGGAAAGAAGGGCTTCAAAGAAATATCAGCAATAATAAACTTCATGGTAAAAATGCATTTGCCAAAACTGTTGAGTGGTGGCATAATTACTGGAACAGAAGTTACATTATTATT
>JAJUGM010000365.1 GCA_029268165.1 Bacteroidota bacterium | reverse complement strand
TTTACTGGTAACTTCATATAGATAATAAATGCCTCTTATCAATCGAAGCTCTGTGCCTTTCCTTTTATACTTGACTGCCCATTCAGGGTGTTTTACTTTCGATGTATTTTTTTTCATAATATTACGTGTATACGTAATTACAAATTAACAATAAAAAAACCGGAAATCATTATTCCAGTAATAAAATTTATTAACAATTACGTATTTTTATGCGGAGTTACAGTTTAATAATTATACGAAAAACGGCAAAAAATGTTATAAATATTCATAATCTGTGTTTACTATTACCTTTTTCAGATATTTTCGGAAACATAAATATTTCTAATGGCCATTAGAAACGCTGATGTAATACATTTTAATTTTAGCATTTTATCATATAACTTATCGAGTTTATCGCTAAAATTGTTTTTTTCGTCAAATTTTTATTTTCGGATGCATACTTTAACTTAACATGTTGAATAAACAAATTCATCTGGGCTATTTTTAGGGGAGACTAATCAATATTCCTGCATTTTCATGCCTTTTATTGATTACTTCGGATTTAGGGCATGTTCTTTTGATGCGCTGAACAACCGTATAATCACAAAAAACCAGGATGATTCAAAACAAATGAATTATCCTGGTTTTAATGTATTAGGTCAGATTACTGATATTCTTCCCACCCTGGTGTTTGTTCCAGTACTCCTTCAGAAAGTGTTATTTCTGATTTTGGAATAGGTAAAAATCCTTTGGTTTCAGGTCTGTAGGTATCAGTATAAAGTGCGTCAATGCCGACATTTTTTACTGGTATGTTTACAACCAATGAATGAGCCTGCTCAGCATCGTGCCAGCGAAGAAGGTCGAAATGCCTTAAGCCTTCGAAAGCAAGTTCGTGGCGGCGTTCGCGTTTTATATCTTCAAGCGTGGGGCTTGCAATAGGATCCAGTCCGGCGCGGGTACGTACGCGGTTAAAATATTCGGTTGCATTTGTACTACCTAGTTCAGCTCCCATAAGTAAAACATCGGCAAAACGAATTAACACATCATCCTGCATATTCCACAGCTGCATATCATTAGGTGAACCATATTGAATAAAGTAAACACCTTTTATTTCCTTACCTATACTATCATATATAGGCATGTATTTTTTCTGCCAGTAACCGGTTTCATGCATCTGATTATCTGACCCCCAGATAAACTGCTGAGGAATGTTTCCTTCATCAGGATCAGGAACATTAACATTCAATATAGAGCCTTCCCTGCGTATATCTCCTGGTTCAAAACTTTCCCATAACTGTGGATTAACTGTACCCATACCCCAACCTTGTCCAAAAGGTACATAAGCCTGTTGTCTGAGTCCTACGTATAAAGAATGCTGATTAGAATAGCTCAATTTTTGGCTTGGTGAATTCCAACCGGCATAAGGTGAATACTTTATTGCCCATATTGTTTCATAGTTACCACCGGTTTCACCTGCCCATGACAAGCCATTGTTTTTTGTAAACGGATAGCGCTGGACCGATGAATAAAGCCAGTTATTTCGGAAGTCGGGCAACAGGTCATGCCCGCTGTTCTGAATACAGTCGTCAATCCATGTAATTACCTGATTCTTGGTAACAGAGCCGCCTTCGGCCAGGGGAAGCTCGGTTTTTTCATAATAACCAGTGTAAAAAAGAAAAACGCGGGCCATCAGTGCTTCAGCCGCCCACTTTGATGCGTGTCCCAGTCTGTTTATCTGAGTATTGACAAATGTCTGATAATCTATTGCAGGCATCAGTTCAATTGCTTTCTTAAGGTCTGAAGCGATCTGACCATACATTTCCTCAGCTGTTGCACGGGGTAAATTTGCCGGTGCTGGTTCAAGCTTGAGTGGAACAGGCCCAAAAAACTGGGATAACCTGAAATAAAAATAAGCACGTAAAAAATGCGCTTCTCCTAATGCCTGATTTTTTGCCTGTTCATCAGAATATTTAGCTTGATCAAAACGTTTTATTATCAGGTTAACCCTGAGTATTCCCTGCCAGTTTTTTCCATAAAGTTCATCATAATAATTTTCGCTTGGTAAGGTAAAGGCATCAGTTGATTGTGCTTCAAGATCATTTGAACCACCTCCTCCAAAACAATCGTCAGACATTAGTTCGGATACAATAAAAGGATTATATTTTCCTGCTTCCAGGGGTAAAGCTGCATAAGCACCAGCAAGCGCCTCTTCAATATCTGCCGGTGTCTTATAATAGCTTTCATCTGACTTCTCATAAAGGTTTTTCGTATCCAGAAAGCTTTCATCACAACTTATTGCCAGCAATGTTACCGGCACAAAAATATAAAGAAAATATATTGTTTTTTTCATAATATCTCATGTTTATGGTTAATAAGTAATAATAAGCCCAATTATAAAGGTACGTGACTGAGGATATAAACCTAAATCTATACCTGAACCCCAAGGAAAATTATTATTAGGATCACTGCTGGTAGGCGAATATCCTACTTCCGGATCCATGCCGGGATATTTAGTAAAGGTATGAAGATTTTTGGCAGCTCCATATAGACGAAGTTCCGAAAATGGCATTTTCCTTATTAATTGTTTGAAATTATATCCGATGGTTAAATTACTAATCCTGAAGAAATCAGCATTATATATATAAATATCGGAAATATACTGGTAATTTCTATGGCCACCCCGATATAATCTGGGATATTTATCTGATGTTCCCTCGCCATGCCATCTTTGGTCATATACTTCTTTTGTATAATTGTGCCGATAACTGTCAACAGACCTGTAATTTTTTGCAATTTGATGCCCTGCTTGTCCGTTACCGGTAAATTGCAGATAAAATCCCTTATAATCAATATTAAACTGAAGTCCAAATATAAAATCGGGATGAGGATTTCCGATCATTACCTTGTCTTTATCATCAATTTTTCCGTCTTTGTTTTGGTCAACAAATTTAAGGTCGCCTGGCTTAGCATCCCTGAAATATGGTTGCCCATTATCGGGTCTTACCCATGCTGCAACCTCTGCGTCATTCTGAAGAACACCTTCGGTTTCATAACCCCAGAAATATCCAACGGGAAATCCTGCTTCAGCCCGAAACATTTCAGAGGTACCCTGGCTAAGCACGTTGGCTGGTCCATGAAAAATAGAGTCGCTGCTCGGGACTTCAATAACTTTATTCTTATTATAGGCAAAAGTACCAGTAACGTTATATTTTAAACTGCCTGTCTGACCATTCCAGCGCAATACGGTTTCAAATCCGGTATTTCGTATTAACCCCCCATTAACAATTGGCGGTTCTGTCCCATCCATAGCTGATGAAATTTTCTTTATCAACCAGTCTTTTGTATCTTTTTTATACCAGTCAAAAGAAAACTGCAATTTGTTATTTAATACATTCATATCAAATCCGATGTTTGTTTGCTCAGATGTTTCCCAGCTAACATTAGGGTTGGGTACCCTGGCAGGTGTTGATCCCACCGTAATTATTGAATGGTCGGGCCCAAAAAAGTAGTTCTGACCTTCAAGTGACAGTGAAGATAAATAAACAAATTTCTGAATATCCTGATTGCCATTCTGGCCCCAGCTTGCACGAAGTTTCAGAAAGTTAAGCCATCCGCTTAAACTTTCCATAAATGATTCATTAGTAATAACCCATCCTGCAGCAACAGATGGAAATTCCCCCCAACGATGACCTCTGTCAAAATTAGAAGAACCATCAAAACGCATAACAGCTGTCAACAAATACTTTTCTTTAAAATCATATGAAAGAC
>JAJUGM010000364.1 GCA_029268165.1 Bacteroidota bacterium | reverse complement strand
TTTGGCGAAAAAGTGGGCTATGGATTTGGTGATCTGGCATCCTGTCTGTTTTGGACTACCATAATGACCCAGTTACTTTTCTTTTATACCGATGTTTTTGGGTTAACTGCAAAGGCTGCCGGACTTATGTTTCTCGTTTCAAGAGTGCTCGATGCTTTCTACGATGTAATAATCGGGATGGTGGCCGACCGCACCAAAAGCCTTTGGGGTAAATTCAGGCCATACATTTTGTTTGGAGCTGTTCCTTTGGCAATAATGGCTGTTCTTACCTTTACTACTCCTGATTTTGGCTCGGTGGGCAAACTGATATATGCCTATGCGACTTTTATAATCTTCATGTTTTTATATTCCACGGTAAATATTCCCTATACTGCATTGCTTGGAGTTATTAGCGGAGATCCTGTTGAAAGAACCAGTGCTTCATCATTTAAGTTTACAGGAGCTTATCTGAGCGGCCTTATTGTATCGGCCACAATTCTTCCTTTAGCTGCCTATTTTGGTAAGGAAAATATTGCAAAAGGATGGCAGATGGTAATGATCATTTATGCCATTGCAGCAGTTGTATTTTTAATGATTACATTTCTGGCCACACGCGAACGCATTCAGCCCATTGCAAAAGAAAAGATTGCTGTGAAAGATGACCTTAAGGATTTATTCACTAACGTTCCCTGGATGCTTTTATTTATTGTTACTATATTATTTATATTATTTGTTTGTATCCGCCTGAATGTTACAACGCATTATTTTAAGTACTACGTTGGTGAGCAGGTTTTACCATGGCTCACCCAATTCCGTAATTTCTTCAATGGTCACATTATCAACCCCATTATTGGCCTTTTCGGGAAAGAACCCGTTGAACTCGTTGATATAAATCACAAATACGGATTTGAAGTCCTCGCCTCCATCTTTAATACAGTCGGACAAGGATTGTCGCTTGCAGGTGTATTACTGGTACCCTGGTTTACCAAGAAGGTAGGCCGGAAGAGTGCAGTGATAATTCTGTTTCTTGGTGCCCTGTTTTTTACAGGTTCGTTTTATTTCTTCAAGCCCGAACAGGTTGGCCTGATTTTACTGTTCCAGGTTTTCGGATCAATTACCGGCGGCCCGATTTCTGCACTGTTATGGGTACTCTATGCCGATACGGCTGACTATTCTGAGTGGAAGAATGGCAGAAGGGCTACAGGCCTTATATTTTCAGCTTCAATTATGTCAAATAAGCTTGGATGGGCTGTTGGCAGCATGGTTGCAGCTTTTATTCTGTCACAGACAGGTTTTGTGGCCAATGTTGTCCAGAATTTGCAGGTACTGAACGGATTGAAAGCGATGATGAGTATTATTCCTGTGGCAGTAGGAGCTATTGCACTGATTATAATTGCATTCTTTTATAAGTTAGATGAAAGCCTGATGAAAAAAGTAAAAAAAGACCTTGATGAACGCCGTAAACAAAGCGAACAGTAATTTATAAATTTATCGACCCTGACAGTTTTAAACACTTGACAGGGTTACTTTATTAATGATCAGAAATATGCAGTACGGCTATTTTGATGATAAAGAAAGGGAATATGTTATTACCAATCCCGATACCCCTGAGCCATGGAGCAATTATCTGGGATCAACCACCTATGGTGCGATAATAACCAATAATGCCGGCGGATATAGTTTTTATAAATCAGCAGCAATGGGCAGGTTTATGCGTTTCCGCACCAATACGGCTGAACTCGACCGACCCGGACGGTATATTTATATCCGTGATACTGAATCGGGTGATTATTGGTCGGCTTCATGGCAACCTGTTGGTAAGCCTACGGAAAGTTATAAAACAATATGCCGCCATGGTACAGCCTATACCGTAATTGATTCTGAGTATTCAGACATTGAGTCAGAAACCACCTATTTTGTTCCGCTTGGAAAAGAATATGAATGCTGGCATTGTATCATTACTAATAAGGGCAGTACGCAACGAAACCTTAGGTTGTTTACCTTTGTGGAATATACCAGTAACTGGCATTTATGGATGGATCTGGTCAATCTTCAATATACACAATATATCCTTACCATGCAGGTGCATGATGGTATTATTGACCATGGAACCAATGTCTACCTTCCGCCGCAACCCGACAATTTTGAAGAGGGAGGCCAGGCACGTCATACTTTCATTGGCGTGGCCGGCGTAAATATCACCGGATACGATACTGACCGTAAAAAGTTTATCGGTACTCATCGTTCATATAATAATCCATTGGCCGTTGAAACAGGGCAGTGCAGTAATTCACTTGCCTCGGGCGATAACGGGTGCGGTACTTTGCAGTTTGATATCAGCCTGCAACCGGGCGAATCAAGAGAATTTACAGTTGTTATGGGTATCGGAAGGGCTAATGTTGAAGGGAAACAGGCAATTAATGAATGCCGGGATATAACATGGGTAAAAAATGAATTCAAAAATCTTAAAGAATACTGGCACAGCCGTTTACAGGGACTAAGTGTTGTTACTCCCGATGCAGCATTCAATAGTATGATTAATATGTGGAACCCTTACAATTGCCTGATTACTTATGCATGGTCGAGAGCTGCAAGCCTGGTATACGCCGGTGAACGTGACGGCCTGGGATACCGTGATTCGGTGCAGGATTTATTGGGTGTTATGCATATAATACCTGAAGAGGCTGAAAAAAGGCTCGAACTGATGATTACAGGCCAGACATCGGCCGGGGGAGCAATGCCTGTTGTAAGACCTTTTTCTCATAGGCCAGGCTATGAAATGCCGCCAAAAGAAGAAGAATACAGGTCAGATGACTGCATGTGGCTATTTAATGCAATTCCAGCTTATGTGAGTGAAACAGGTAATGTCGATTTTTATCATAAAATATTGCCTTATGCCGATAAGGGCGAAGATACGGTCATTAATCACATGCGCAGGGCTATTGAATTTACACTTGAGCGGTTGGGGTCGCATGGCCTTCCGTGCGGACTTGCTGCCGACTGGAACGATTGCCTTGTACTCGGACATAAGGGAGAATCCGTTTTCGTGGCCTTTCAGCTGAGGTATGCATTAAAAACTTATATAGAAATTGCGAGTTATCTCAATTTGAATCAGGAAGCCGAATGGGCATCTGAAAAACTGAAACAGCTTGATGAAAATATTGAAAAATATGCATGGGATGGAGAATGGTATCTTCGTGCCTACAGGCACGACGGGCTTAAATATGGCTCACGAAATGATGAGGAAGGCTCATTATGGCTCAATCCGCAGACATGGGCGATTTTAAGCCAGCATGCCTGTGAAGAGAGAGCCGGAAAAATTATGGATGTTGTAAACAAAAGGCTTGCAACAGAATACGGGCTGGTTATTATTGACCCGCCTTATGAAAAAGCCGATTTAAATGTAATTAAGGCTACTTTGTTTAATAAGGGAATGAAAGAAAACGGGGCTATTTTTTGTCACATTCAGGGGTGGGCAGTTATGGCAGAGGCTATGCTCGGCCATGGTAACCGTGCTTATCAGTATTATCGTTCTTTTATGCCTGCTGCATATAATAATAAAGCCGAAATACGTGAGATTGAACCATATGTATACAGCCAGTCAACACATGGCAAATATAGCCTGCGATTTGGCACATCACGCCTGCCATGGCTTACAGGAGCTGCAACATGGGCTTATTATGCAGCCTGCCATGCTATTCTTGGCATAAAGCCTCGACCTGACGGAATTATTTTCGATCCATGTATTCCTTCGGAATGGCAAGGGTTTTCAATGCACC
>JAJUGM010000363.1 GCA_029268165.1 Bacteroidota bacterium | reverse complement strand
TAATCTGGCCTAACCCGAAACGGGTATAAGTCGCATTAAAAAAATGTTGTCCTTGCATTGAAGCAAAAGCAAATGATAATATTATTATCAACCCGTTATAACGTTGACGCATTAAATTCAAGAATAAAATTTAGACCTTCTAATACCAGATTTGGAATCACAAATATGGGTTTTTTTAATTTATTAACAAAAAATTCGGCATCACCACCTGTAAAAATGATTTTTAAATTATCATAATGACTTAAATAGTCATTAATATATCCGCTTAATTCATTTATTATACCTTGCTGTACTCCGGCTATTATAGCTGTGCGGGTATCGTATCCAAAATTAGTGTCAATTTCGTGATTCTCCATCAGGGGTAACGAATTTGTAAAGGCATTGAGCGCCTTGTAACGCATGGTTAATCCGGGGGAGATATTTCCTCCCGTGTATTCGGCATTTGAATTAATGAAGTCATATGTAATAGCTGTTCCCAAATCAACAATCAGGACATTGCTTTTGGGAAATCTGTTATATGCTCCGGCTACCGCTGCCACCCGGTCTTTTCCGAGTGTTTCGGGTGTCAGATACAATATTTTGAAAGGCAATTGAGTAGAGTGGGTTAAATGAACAAAAACCTCAGTGTTTTGTTTCAGTAAACCGGCTATTTTATTTTGATCAGCTCTTACGGTAACCAGAATACATTTTTTTACCGGAAATTCTTGTAACCACTTTTTGGCAATTTCAGGTGTTAAGTTATTCATTTTCTCTGATGCGGCTAATTCATTGGCCCTGAAAACAGCTACTTTTGTCAATGTATTGCCAATATCAACAACAAGATTCATCCGGTTTTTCTATAATTGTTAATCATCTCAGAAGGTTTATTATCTTAATTGTGTATTACCAGTAAAGCGATGCCGGATTGTAAAATCCGCGGACTTCATTGAAAGGGTTTAAAACAGGCTGATAGTAATCAGAAAACCTGATTTCGGCGCCAATGCTAAGCCCGTTAAATATCTTATAATTCATACCCAGTGAAAATGATTGCGATGGCATAGCATAATAAGATCTGTTGAAAACCTGAGGCATATCTTCGCGCGATGATAAACGGTTGCTTATGGTTTTGTAAAATGAACCAGTAATAGTTAAACGGTCAGTTGCGTAATAATCAGCGGCTGCAAAAAGTGCTATTCCTGAATATGTGGTTAATCCTGAATTTTCACGGTTTGATTCATGAAAATTATGGTTTAAAGGGAAAAATATTATATTACCTGCCCTGATGCTAAAACGCCGGCTAATATTGATGCTGTAAAATGCTGACAAATGACTATAAAAAATGTAATTTTTGTTTTTGTCAGCTATTACCATCACACCGGTATTTAATGAAAATTTTGCATTTTTTACTTGCGGAATTTTTAATACATTACGGTCATATTTTTCTGATACAGGGATTTGAAGATAATTTATGTCATCATTATACCCTGTTGGCATTTCCTGGCCGATGGCAGCATGTTGCGGGAAAATAAGCAGAAAAGCAGGTAGTAAAAATGTTATGTAATCATATCCTTTCATGGTAAAAGGAGCTTGTATTCAGAACAAAAATAATTGTTTTAATTCATTTTTCATCAACATAAATTTTTTTTATACCTGAGAAACGCACAAGGCGTCGTTCAGCACAATGATTGCTTTTTTGTAATCATCGCGGCTGATAACGAACTGCATGTTCACCTGTTTTAGTGATTGTGAGAATGCATCAATATTAATGTTGTTTTCTGCCAGG
This sequence comes from Bacteroidota bacterium, assembly GCA_029268165.1. Lineage (GTDB taxonomy): Bacteria > Bacteroidota > Bacteroidia > Bacteroidales > UBA10428 > UBA5072. Next base: position 2,005 of record JAJUGM010000363.1, on the reverse strand, counting down.
GCTGCCGAAGCTTTTGCAAGTATGCCCGGTTTGGCAATATTGGTACCAAGGGCACACACCAAAGCCGCAGGTTTTACGGTTATTTCATAATATTTTTCTTTCAGTTCATTATACAAATTTTCACTGTAATCTTCTTCCCAGATTACCTGTGTGATACTGTTGGCATTTGTTGCTTTCAGGATATAACTTACGTTATATTTCTGGAAGATCTGCATCACATTCAGGTCGTAGCCTACCTGTCCAACCATAAGCGGGTCATGTATTTCGATGGCCATTACTTTATCAGTGCCCGAAATAATCTCCACTTTTGATTCCTGACAGACATAATTTTTTGAAATCAGCGTGCCTGGATGATCGGGTTCGAAAGTGTTTTTTACTCTTATATTAATACCGTTTATTTCCAGTGGCTTTGATGCCTTTGGATGTATGGCTTCCATGCCAACGTCGGCCAGCTGGTCAGCAACATTGTAATTAGTAAAGCCTACAGGAATTGATTTGTCAATACCTACAATATTCGGGTCGGCCGATGAAAGATGAAACTCTTTATGAATAATCGCTTCGTCGGCTTTAACTTCAACAGCCACTTTGCTGAATGTAACCTCGCTGTATCCACGGTCGAATTCACGCATAATACCTTCAGTGCCTTTGGTATAGCCTGTTACAATGGGTATGGCATGGGTGTAATCAATGTTTTTAAATGCTTTATGAATGCGTTCATCAATAGTAAGGTATTCAGAGTCGTTAAATCCGCAGAGATCAACAAATATGGCATTTATTCCGTTATTCTCGAGAATATTTACCGAGTTAAATGCTGAATGGGCTTCTCCAATGGATGACAGAATTTCACGGGCAGCAAGCAGAATATTCTGACGATTGACATAGCCGGTAGCCAGCACGTCGGCCAGGCTGTTGAGATAATTTTTTGCCTGTTTGATGCGGTTGGTTATAAATTCGTCAGCTGCATCCTGGTCGAGTTTTATGTCTGCGAAAGTGCGGTTTATCTCAATCAGTTTATCGAGCAATTCAAAGAGGGCTTTATTGTAATCTTCATTGTTTACAAACTTCTGATAAATACCTGGTTCTTTGGTTTTTTTATGTTCAAGCAACCAGTTTGTGACATTGTTATATGCTGACACAACAAAGATACGGTTATAAAAATCACCGTTTTTACATGGCCCTATAATAATGTTTTTGAGGACGTCGTGGAACTTTGACATGGAAGTACCACCTATTTTTTCAACAGTGAGCATGGGTTTGTATTTAAAATTTGATGATGATTATTTTAAAAACGCAAAAATATTATTTATAACCAAAATACATATTGAATCCGAAACTTTATTAAGTATGATGGAGAAAATAAATTATTCAATGCCTTTGCTTTCTGATACCTTCAAAATAGCATCCAGTTTTTTTATTACTTCTATATCAATTTCATTTTTATCGATGAAATTAAGCAGTTCCCAAAAGCTTCCTTTATTAATAATATTCGGAATATTCATGAGCTTTGAGTATTCCCTGAATATCCTTTCCATTTCTTCACTTGCTTTTCTTTCATACCAGTATTCATCTTCAGGATTATCCATGGCAATTGGCGGAATAATACTTTGAATAGCCTTTTTTATCAACCTCTTTCTTTTGTCTCTCTCAGAGGCTTCGAATAAATTATCCGTTGGTTTGCCAACAATATATTTTTCAATTATCTCTGGTTTAAAAAAATAATTTTCAATTTCTCGCTTCTTCCAGCATAATTCAATCAGATCGCCTTTTTGGAGTGATGCATCAATTTTGTCAAAAATAGCAATACCCTTCAAATCAGGAACAGCTTCCTTTAGCCCAAAAAAGTGTTCCCTGGCTTTATTTGGTATATTAGTTGCGACATAATATACATAAGCTGTTTCAAGATATTTTTCAACAGGATGATTTAGTACTGAAGCAAATTTTTTTAATATAGTCAGATCGGTAGAGCCTTCAAGATACAAAACCCACTTTTTTTGTTCTGCCTGGT
>JAJUGM010000362.1 GCA_029268165.1 Bacteroidota bacterium | reverse complement strand
GTTGATGGTAAGGTATTATTAAATAAAAATTGTGATGGCAATATATATGAAAGCCTTGATATTTCAGATATGCAGAAAGGATTATATATACTGGTTGTGAATATTGCAACAGAAATATTTACAAAAAAAATATTTATTGAATGACTTATTTAAATGGGGTTTGACCTTATACATTGAATATTTAAGATTAAACATATAAAAATAGCAAAAATTAAATGGGTTCTCTTTTTTAATAGTAGGTTAGTTGGTTAATTAGTAAAAAGGCTATCAATTTACGACAGATAGCCTTTTTTAAGTAACTAAAAAATTATTGAGTATGAAAAAAATATCGGGTTTCTTATTATTCATTTCAGAGATGCTCTTAATTTCTAATTTGAGTTTAAGTGCTCAGGAATTATATATTGGTGTGAACTATCATCCTCACGACTGTAAAAACATTAAAAAAATTAAAGAAGATATAGAATTAATGAAGGATGGAGGGTTCAATGTCGTAAGAATGGGGCATTTAGCATGGGATAGTTATGAACCATCTGATGGCAAATTTGATTTTGGCTGGTTCGATACCGTTATGAATATGATGAGTAAGGCAGGTATCAGGGTCATTCTTGATATAGCCATAAGGCCTGCACCAATATGGTTACATTTTAAATATCCTTCAATTAATATTACAGACAAAGAGGGTGATATACTCTATCCGAATCATCGTTATATGGAAGACATAGGCGACCCCGTTTATCAGAAATATGCATTAAGATATGCTGATTCGTTAACAAAACATTATAGCAAACATCCGGCTTTGTTAGCATTTGGGATTGACAATGAATCAGGTGATGGTCAGATCTCTTATTCAGAGACCGCAAGACAACGATTCATTTTATGGTTAAAAAACAAATATCAAACCTTGGAAAATTTGAACAAAGCGTGGGCCGGGCAACGTTGGTCGAGAAGGATTAACCAGTGGGATGAAATAGGGTTCCCTGTGTCAACTCATTATAATGATGTGCCGGAAAGGATGCTCGATTTCAGACGTTTTGTATCGGATGAAATAAACGGGTTGCTTTTTAAAGTCATTGATAAAGTCAATGAGAATGCTCCGAATGCTTTGGTAAATACAAATGCATGGTATTTCAGCTGGATGAAATACTTTGATTATGCACCCATTGCCTATTCAGGCAAAATGACCCGACAGGGAGAAGGTTTCTATGCTGGACCGTCCTTAAAAAATAATGATGGTATTTTATGGGCTTCATTTGGTATTGTGCGCATTCAGTATGAAAGCACAAATCCATTTTGGTGTAACGAATTTACCACCATGACTGCTGTTCCGAATTCATGCAGAAAACAAGCTTATGCTTCCCTGATGTTTGGCAATCAGATGGTTTGCGGATGGACCTGGCAAAGTATGTGGGCAGGTGAGGAACAATATCTTCAGGGCCTGATTGACTGGGATGGTGTACCAAACCGGAAATATGATGAATACAAACAAATTGCTGCTGAATTTAAAAAAATTGAAAAATTTATGCCTTATAAACCCCAGGCTGAAGTGGGATTGGCTTTTTCTTTCCCCAGCCAGATAGTTAGCTATTCATTTCCGGAACAACATGAGGGTCAGGTAGGTAGTTGTTTTAAACAATTCTTTGACCGCAATATTGATGTTCGAATGATAGATATTCTTTATAGTGATTTGGATTATAAATTACTGTTTTTGCCTGGAGTGACGGTAATGGACAAGATAACAGCACAAAAAGTACGTGATTTTGTATATGGAGGAGGTACTGTTGTGATGACCAGCTATTCAGCAGTTGTCGATACCAGTAATCAGGTATTTTCAATTACCCGGCCAGGTTTACTTGATGATGTTTTCGGAATTCGTATAGGAAGTTATGAAGAAACTGAAAATATGAATGAGATATCAAGAATGTCATATAAAGGAAAACAACTTCAGGTGAGTTATAAAGAGAAATATATAGTAACTGAGTCACCCCGTTTTGATATTATCGAACCGAAAGGCTCTGAAATATTAGGGAAGATAACAAGTCTGGATAAAGACTACCCGGTTATTACAGCCAACAAATTTGGTAAAGGGAGGGCAATTTATATCGGTTTACCTGCCAGAGCAGAAGTATTAAGTCCTTTAATAGACGATCTGATCAACGAACTTTCCATTAAAAAGGGTCCTGACGTACCCGCTGGTGTGTTGGCCCGGCAGGTTGATAATAAACATTACATTTACTTGAATTTAAGCGGTGAGACGAAAGAAATTCAAATGAAAGGAAGCACCCGGAGTATTCTTTATGATAAGGAATACAAAGGTAACTTCACCATTGCAGCTTTTGAACCGGAATTCATTGAATTGAAATAAATATTAACAATCACAAAATTAAAGGGATAAAAACTATGAAAGCAAAACTTATAACCTCTTTACTAGGAACAATTTTTTTTGTTTGCTCTAATCTTTTTGGGCAAAACGATAATCCTAATTGTTTCCTGTATGATTACAAACCAGATACAGCCATAATACCTGAATCTGTGTTTTCAGAAAAGCCCGTTGAAAGGCCTTCTGTTTTGATTACATTAATAGGTGACACAATCGGTAAAGTCTCCAAATATGTTTTTGGTAATGCTATCGCTGCCTGGGCAGGGGCACATACCGACCCGAAATTAATTGAAGGAGTTACATTTCTTGCGCCTACTTTGATCCGTTTTCCTGGCGGTAGCTGGTCAAACGGTTATTTTTTTAACGGTGTTCCATCAGATGTTCCTGACTCAATATACGATGGGACAACATACAACACCACAACAAAGACTGCCAAGAAAGTAAAATTTTACGGCCATGATGGTACAGAAGGTTGGGTTACTTCAACCAATCAGTGGTATGCTCTTCGAACCAATACGAATGTCAAGGAAGGATTAATTACTGTGAATTATGGCTATGCACGCTATGGAACCAGTGCAGACCCTGTAGCCAAGGCTGCTCATCTTGCTGCCGAATGGGTGCGTTTTGATGCTGGCCGGACCAAATTTTGGGAAATTGGTAATGAAAACGGCGGTCCATGGGAATATGGTTGGATGATTGATACAGCAATTAATCAGGACGGGCAACCTCAGATTATTACAGGGGAACTGTACGGGAAACATTTTAAGATTTTTGCCGATTCAATGAAGAAAGCAGCAGCAGAAAGAGGAGATACTATTTTTATAGGCGCACAGATTGTTGTTAATGGAGAGACAAGCTGGAATTTTGTCGACAGAACATGGAATGAAGGAGTTTTTAGGGAGATTGGCGATTACGCGGATTTCTATGTAATCCATAACTACTTTGATAATTCAACAGTAAGTAAAATACTGAGTAGTGCACAAACAAATCTTAAACAGAACATGGATTTTATTCAACAGGATTTCATTAAAAAAAGTGCCTACCCAAAGCCCGTAGCTTTGACAGAATATAACATGTGGGGCGGAAATGATTCTGCTTCAGTATCATATATAAACGGTATGCAGGCTGTAATACTTGTTTGTGAATTAATAAAAAATAACTTCGGACTAGGTGCCAGATGGCTTCTGATTTCAGGAGCAACAACTATGTTCTATGGCGGGTCAGACGTCAACTTTTTAAATCATCCCCATGCAGAATTTTATTATCTCACTTACCTGCAACGATTAATTGGCGACATAGCAATTAATACTACTTCTACTCATGCTGATATAATAAGCTATGCTACAACATATTCATCGGGTGAAACTGCTTTGGTTGTTGTGAATAAGAGC
>JAJUGM010000361.1 GCA_029268165.1 Bacteroidota bacterium | reverse complement strand
GTTACCGAGAAATCAATAGCTAATGAATTGGCAGTTGAACAGAAAAAGCCTGCTGCCAAGTCTGTTAAAAAAGAAGCAAAACCGGCTAGATCGGGCAAACAGACTAAGAAAGATGAATAAAAATTAAGGTGTTTCAGTCAGTATAATGCTGACTGAAACACCTTATAAATATTCTTCAATGAATAAAATTACTCATTAAGGACTTTAAGAGCCTTATCGTTCATGGCATCCGTCATAAATGGTATACCTGTGACTTCTGCTGTTTCGCGGTTAGCCGAAAATATGTCGTTACGGGTAATTTCACTCAGATTAAATTTACGTGCACCGGCCATAAATTGCTGCAAACCGCCTGCAAGCTTGTCAGCAAATGCATACATAGCAATTGCCCCAAAAGGAATTTTATTGATTTCGTCATTTCCTACTATTGCTTTTACAGGTTCCCATCCTGCGAATATTTCTTCGGGATACTTACCATGTTCGGTGACAGATGGGGGTAATGATTCCCAGTGTCCATGCAGTTCGGCACGTTTTTCAGGTTTGAAAACACCTTCAATGTTACTACCCAGAAAACCCGGTATCATTGGAGCACGACCCATGCAGACTAGTTTAGTGTAGGGAGCACCTAATGCCAGCGCTTTGAAAATATGATCTTCACGAGCAAGACCACCGGCGAAAGAAATATCAGGAACTTTGATTCCCTTTTCATCAAGTATTTTACAATACTCATAAGTTTTCGAATGTAAAGCTATTGATGGGATACCCCAGTGTTGCATCATATTCCATGGGCTCATACCTGTGCCTCCACCTGAACCATCAACAGTAAGAAGATCTAGGCCTGCATCGGCGGAATAACGTATGGCCATCGCAAGCGCTTCCAAATCATAAGCTCCGGTTTTGAGGGTAATTCTGTTAAACCCAATTTTTCTTAAATAGGCAACTGATTTCATAAAGCTTTCCCTTACCTCAGCCGGACTTTTGAGATCAGTTCCTCCCAAGCGGCTGTGACGTGCAAAAGCAGTTATAGCGCGTTGTTCAAAGGCCTTCTGAACTGTAGGATTATATGGGTCGGGGTCAACCAGATAGCCTCTGTCTTTTAAAAATTTGGCATATTCAAGGCTTGTTACCTGAATTTCACCACCAATATCTTTTGCACCTTGTCCCCATTTAAGTTCAATGATTACCTTATCGCCATATTTATCCATAATGTATTCGGCAACACCGTTTCGTGTATCCTCAACATTCATTTGAACTATAATGGCTCCATATCCGTTAAAATACCTGAAATAGGTTTCAATACGGCGATCAAGCTCCGGCGCCTTTATAATACGCCCGTTTTCTAACTTCGATTCCCTGTCAACACCCACAACATTTTCACCTACTACAATAGGTATTCCGCACAAAGCAGCGCCAATTGCAAATGAATCCCAGTACTTTGCCGCAACAAAAGTTGAACCTAAAGCGCCGGTCATTATGGGCAATTTAAATTTTGTTTTATGAACATTGCCAAATGAAGACTGAATATTCACGTTAGTAAAAATACAGTCGTCGGCATTATTCGTAAGCTTACCATTAATACCCTTTGCTCCGTAAGCATAACCCTGTATCCTGAGACTGTGATAACCGACACCCACTGCTGATACATGCCAAGCACCGGCAGTAGTTTGCCCAAAATCTCTCGGATATAATAATTTTCGCCCTTTAAGTGAAGCAAGCCATGTTTCACATTTACCCTTGCACGATGAATCGCAAAGCGTACACAATCCCGATTCGGCAGGAACACCACGATTGACCGTACCAATGGCATCATTGTTTTTAATCCACTGAATCATTTTTAACCTCCTTTTCTAATAATTTTGTTTAATTATAATATTTGACACAATTTTACAATTTAGAATTGAAAAAATGAAAAATAATGCATTCTTTTTTAATAATTATTCATATTTTTCATAAAAACTATATGGAAATATATAGCTAATTGCTAACTCTAAGCGATATTTAAACCTCACTAAAAAGTATTACATGGATAAAAAAAGGTATTTTGAAACGGAAGCAATACGTATCCAGGCTGAGCGTTCATCACACAGGGAGCATAGTGTTCCGGTTTTTGAAACTTCAAGCTTTATTTTCAGGAATGCTGAAGAGGCCCGTGATATTTTCGCAGAAACATTGGAAGGTAATATTTATAGCAGGTTTTCCAATCCAAATACTGATGAATTTATAAAAAAAATGTGTGCATTAGAAGGCGCAGAAGATGGTATTGCTACATCTTCGGGAATGGCTGCTATTTTTTTAGGCTTTATTTCAATTCTCAGACCGGGAGATCATATTTTAGCTTCAAACCAGATTTTTGGTACAACGAGGCTTATGATAACACAAGTATTGTCAAGATGGGGTATTTCACACTCCTTTGTGATAAAAAATGAAAAAAAGATTTGGGAAGATAGTATATTGCCGACAACGAAAGTGATTTTTGCCGAGACACCCTCAAATCCTGGTGTTGAACTTATTGATCTGAAATGGATATGCAAATTGGCCGAAAAACATGGATTATATGTAATAATTGATAATTGCTTTGCTACGCCCTATTTACAGAGACCTATTGATTACGGTGCTGATTTTGTTGTGCATTCAGCCACGAAATACATTGACGGACAGGGACGTACTATTGCCGGAGTCATTCTGGGAAGTAAAGACAATATTAAAGATGTTAGAATGTTCTCAAGAATTATTGGGCCAACCCTGTCTCCACATACGGCATGGTTGCTTTCAAAAAGTCTTGAAACCCTAGCAATTAGAATGGAAAGGCATTGTTCGAATGCCTTACAACTAGCCAAGTACCTTGAAAGTAATAATCAGGTAAACTGGGTAAGGTATCCTTTTTTATCTTCTCATCCTCAGTATAATTTAGCCAGAAAACAAATGAAACTCGGAGGAGGAATCATTTCATTTGAGCTTAAAGGCGGAATAAAAAGAGCTATGCGCTTTATAAATGCACTGGAACTTGTATCAATTACTTCTAACCTCGGTGACACACGTTCAATCATTACACATCCGGCGACAACAACACATTCAAAACTTACAATTGCAGAGAGAGCTGAATCAGGAATTACAGATGGGATGCTTAGAATTTCGGTCGGTCTCGAACACATCAACGATTTAATTGAAGACATTGAACAGGCAATTAATAAATCAAAATAAATATGCAGGAAACTAATTTTAAAAATTGGCTTTTCGGGATTAATCTTCATAATAATCCCGCTGTTTTGTACAGTTTAAATAAAGTATTATCTGAAAAGGTTGCTAATGAATATTTTGATATCATCGTGCATGACCCGTCGCTTATTATTAAAGACAAAACAAGACAAAGCGAACTTCTTATAGATAAAAGCATTATTGCTGATTTTATTCATTACCTGCGTGAAAATTATTGCATGGGCCAGAATATTGAAGAATGGTATCAGGCAAAATCTGCTTCTTTCCGTCGTGATTATTCATTTAATAAGCCTGAAATATCTGAAAGAAAACGCCAAAAAGCAGAATATTATATTTATCCTAAAGAAAGAGTCTATTTTATTATTATGCTTTTCATTACCGTTATTTTTACGGCCATCCTCGGATTAAGCATTTTCATGCTAAGAGCCGAATGGGGCCAAACCATTATTACATTTATTATAACATATATTATTTTGTTTTCTATATTAATATTACTGAAAAAAGGATTTTTAATTGGCATTCTCAGAGGCAGTGCCGTAAAAGTTACAGAAAAGCAATTCCCCTATATTTAT
>JAJUGM010000360.1 GCA_029268165.1 Bacteroidota bacterium | reverse complement strand
CAGATGATATGGGGGTTTATACCGAAGATAGAAAGGGAAATCCTCAATACAATTTTATGTATATAGATGCGCTTTACGATTTTTTATTAAGTATAGGTATAAAACCTTTTGTTGAACTTGGATTTATGCCCAACGCATTGGCAAGCGGAGATAAAACGATTTTTTGGTGGCGTGGTAATGTTACTCCTCCCAGGGATTACAATAAATGGGAAGCACTGATAAAAAGTCTTGTCACACATTTTACCGAGCGATACGGAGTTGAAGAAGTGAAAACATGGTATTTTGAGGTATGGAATGAACCCAACCTCACTCCGTGGTTCTGGACAAGCACTCAGGAAGAGTATTTTAAATTATATCAATATACTGTCCGAGCTATTAAAAGCGTCAATTTTGAGTATAGGGTTGGAGGCCCAGCAACTGCTGGAGCTGCATGGGAAGCCGAATTAATTGACTTTTGTGTCAAAAACAATATTCCAATAGATTTTATCACAACGCATGCTTATGGTGTTGATCAGGGCTATCTCGATGAATATGGGAACAGAGGAACACGTTTGTCGCCCAATCCTATGGCTTTGGCTCAGGATGTTCTACAATCAAGAGCTGAAATAAAGAATTCACCAAAACCCAATCTTGAATTACATTATACCGAATGGAGTGCTTCATACACACCTTCTGATCCTATTCACGACAGTTATCATGAAGCATCATATATTCTTAACAAATTAAAGCAAGTAGGTGATGCTGCACAGTCAATGTCCTATTGGGTTTTTACTGATATTTTTGAAGAGGCGGGACCTCGTTTTACCCCATTTCACGGAGGCTTTGGATTGCTTACTATTCAAGGCATAAATAAGCCAGCATTTTATGCTTATCAATTTTTAAATCGTCTGGGTAACATTGAGCTTGTCAACAATGATTCTTCATCCTGGGCATGTAAGGATGAGAGTGGTAATATTCAGGTGCTGGCATTTGATTATACCTACACACTTCCCGATGACTCAATTAATAATCAGGATTACTACATCCGTGATCTGCCTTCAAAAAGTAAAGGGAAAATAAAAGTAAATATTTCAAATATTCCAGAAGGAAACTATTCTTTATTAGTTTATAAAGTGGGTTACCGATGTAATGACGCATATACAAGTTATTATGACTTAGGAAGACCTAATCAATTAACTAGACAACAGGTGGAGCAAATCAAATTACAAAATAACGGTGCACCGATTTATACTGAAATGATAAGAATTAGAAAAGGAGATGGGTTTAGCAAAGAACTTGAACTTCGTGAAAATGATGTGTTTTTAATTGAACTAAAAAAGTTATAATATTTAATTAAATAGATAATGAGACATTTAGTTTTATTCTTGCTATTAATTCAAATAGCGACATTCTCAAAATCCCAGAATCTGACCTATGATATTCGGCTAAATCAGATTGGATTTTTACCCAATGCAGTAAAAAGGGCCGTTGTAGTTAATTCTAAAGTTGATAGTTTTCAGGTAATGACAGATGATTTGCAAAATATAGTTTATAAAGGTCAGTTATTACCGCCAGTGTATTATTCTTCTTCGGGAGAGGAAGTGAGAATAGCAGATTTTACCCTTATGACACAGCCAGGTAATTATGTTCTTGTTGTCGATGGTTTAGGAAAGTCTGTTCCATTCGTTGTATCTGATAAAGCATTTGTTAACCTGCTTAAAGCATCATTAAAATATTATTACTTTAACAGAGCTTCTATGCCTATTACAACTGAATATGGGGGAATTTATGCCCGCGATGCAGGACATCCTGATACTTCGGTTGTTGTACTTCCTTCGGCTGCCTCAGCAAATAGACCTGCAGGAACTATAATTTCAACACCTGGTGGTTGGTATGATGCTGGTGATTACAATAAATACATCGTAAGTTCTGGAATAACTGTTTTTACAATTCTTTCAGCCTATGAGTCTTATCCATCATTATATGACACCCTGAATACAAATATTCCTGAAAGTAATAATAATATACCTGATATTCTTGATGAAGCATTATGGAACATTCGGTGGATGATGACAATGCAGGATGAAGACGGAGGAGTATACAACAAAACTACCGAAGCAAATTTTAGCGGGTTTGTAATGCCATCACAGGTTAATGCTACACGTTATGTATGTGCAAAGAGCACTGCTGCCACTCTCGACTTTGCAGCTGTTATGGCAATGATGGCACGTATTTATAGAAAATTTGATCCTATTCTGGCCGACAGTGCTTTATCGAAAGCTATTAAGGCATGGCAATGGGCCAAGAATAATCCAAATGTTGTTTTTAAAAATCCATCATCATCGGGAGGATATCCCGCAGTAAATACTGGCGAATATGGTGATTCGGGTTTTGGCGATGAATTTTTCTGGTGTGCAACCGAATTATTTATAACTACCAAAGATTCAAATTATTATAAAGAAATGAATTTCAATGAATCGTTTGGGGTACCCGGTTGGCCTACTGTTGCTTCTTTGGGCTTATTATCACTTATTGTCAATAGAGATTCTTTAACCAATGTAGCAGATTTTGAATTAATAAAAAACAAATTTATTAATGCTGTCACCGGGGCTAAAAATAATGTTACATCATCACCTTACCGAATTCCAGGAGATTTTTACTACTGGGCAGGAAATAACGCTTTTGCCAACTGGGGAATGATGTTTATGCAGGCTTTCAGGCTTACTGGAGATGCAAGTTACTATAATGCTGCCATATCTACTTTAGATTATCTTTTGGGTAAGAATGCCACGACATATTGTTTTGTTACTGGATTTGGAACTAAAAGCCCAAAACACCCACATCATCGTATTTCAAGTGCTGATGGGGTAATTGATCCTATACCGGGTATGTTGGTTGGTGGTGCAGCGTCGGGCGATGGAGCTGATTGTGGTTCTTCTGCATATCCTTCCAAATATGCCGCAAAGTCATATCTTGACTCGGAATGTAGTTATTCTACTAATGAAGTTGCAATAGGAATAAATTCAGGCCTCGTTTTCCTTACCGGTGCAATTCTTTATGAATACCAGAAAAATTTCATAGATTCAATGCCACAATATATTTCAGTTTCTTCTAATAGAATTAAACTTACCAATAAAGTTGGACGCGCCGTAAAGTTTGTAATTGAAGGGAATGTTGATTGGAACCTGATTCCCTCTGAAGAATGGATATCTGTTTCTATGGGTTCTGGATCAGGTAATGCATCTATTTTTGTTAATAGTACAACCGACAATCCTTATGATATTGAAAGAAGTGGTAAAATATATATTTACAATGGAGATGTACTGGCCGATTCAATAATTGTTGTTCAAAACGGAAGAAGTAAGTCATTTAAAATAGAAGCTGAGGAGTATTATGAAAAATTTGGCACCCAGAATGAAATTACTGGCGATGTGGGAGGCGGTGAGAATGTAGGATATATTGACAAAGATAATTGGTTGTCTTATATTCTGGATATTAGTTATGGGGGTGTTTATGATGTTACTTTCAGACACGCAGGTTATGCTGGTAATATCGACGTTTACTTAAATGATTCTTTGATTCAACATGTTACTTTTCCCAAAACAGCTGACTGGCAAGTTTGGGAAAGTTATACAACTGAAATGACCTTTCCGGAAGGACAACACATTCTTAAATTCAAATTCAATTCGGTGGGAACTAACTTAAACTGGTATCAGTTTGATTGGAAAGGGTTATCGAATGTTTCAGCTATGAAAAGGTATGATATAAGAATATATCCGAATCCTGCAAAAAAATATATTAATATTTCGTTTAGT
>JAJUGM010000359.1 GCA_029268165.1 Bacteroidota bacterium | reverse complement strand
TTGATTTACAAATGAAGTCTGACCAGCTTTCAGAGCTATATCTGGCAGGCCGAAACCTTAGCCAGTCATTGCCTGCACTAAAAACAATAATGTCTGAATTTGGTTTGTGCCAGCCGTTTGTTTATCCTCCTCTGGAAACAACACCAGAGAACGTGGCCGTTCTTATTAAAGAGAAAGCAAGACTATTAATTCAGGATTTGAATTTATGAAGTCAAAAGTCAGATTTAAACCAGTAATTGCTGTCACTATGGGTGATCCGGCCGGCATTGGTCCTGAAATTGCGGCCAAGAGCTTTGCCTATGAAAGGATAAATAGAATGTGCCACCCTGTCCTTATAGGAAATGCTCAATTAATGAGAAAAGCCATTAAGCTGACCGGTGTAAAACTGTATTTACATCAGATTAACAATATATCACAGGCCAGATTTAGCGAGGGTATTATTAATGTTTATGAAACCGGTGAGAAAAATATTCCTGAGATTGAATACGGAAAGATTTCTGCGCTGGCTGGAAAGATTGCTTATCAGGCAATTGAAACAGCCATCATGCTGGCTTTAAAGGGGGATGTTGATGCAACGGTTACCGGACCCATTCACAAAGAATCGCTTAATAAGGCAGGATATAAGTTTTCGGGCCATACTGAAATTTTTGCTCATTTGACACGTACAGAAAACTATTGCATGTTACTGGTTGACAAACATTTCCGTATAGCCCATGTAACTACACATCTGGCATTGCGGGAAGCCTGCAATAAAGTAAAAAGAGACAAAGTGTTGAATACCATTATTTTACTGAATGATGGATTAAAAAGAATAGGCATAAAATCACCCGTCATAGGAGTCGCAGGGCTCAATCCTCATGCTGGTGACGGAGGCCTTTTTGGAAACGAAGAGATAAAGGAAATAATTCCGGCTGTCGAGGAAGCAGCATCTGAAGGAATTTCTGTAGTCGGACCAATGCCTCCCGATACACTGTTTGCTCAAGCTTTCGGTGGCAGGTTCGATGGTTGTGTGGCCATGTATCACGACCAGGGTCATATCCCGTTTAAATTAACGGGCTTTAAGTGGGACAAAAAGAAAGGAATCATGAAAAGTGTGGAAGGAGTGAATATTACTCTTGGATTACCGGTAATAAGGACATCAGTTGACCATGGGACTGCATTTGAAATTGCAGGTAAAGGAGTTGCCAATGAAAATGCTATGATTCAGGCTATTGAATATGCTGTTAAACTATCTAAACCAATTAAAAAAATATGATTGCAGTTATTGCAGATGATTTTACAGGAGCTGCCGAAATTGGTGGAATTGGTTTGCGGTACGGTTTGAATGTTATTATAGAAACCGAAGTCATTCAAAAATCTGATGCCGACCTGCTTATCATTGCCACTGATACCCGTTCGCTTGATGCCGGCAAAGCAGCAACAGTTGTTGAAAATATAACAAACCAGTTACTGGCCTTAAACCCTGAATTTATTTACAAAAAAATTGATTCGGTACTTCGGGGTAATATTGCAGCCGAATTATATGCGCAGATTGAAGCTTCAGTAAAGAAACGTGCTGTTATTATTGCAGCTAACCCGACACTTAACCGGTTAATCAAAGATGGCATATATTATATAAATAATGTTCCTTTACATCAGACAGATTTTAGTTTTGATCCTGAATTCCCCATTTATACCTCTAAAGTAAGTGAAATTATAGGCAAAAGCAGGCTTTCGGTCTATTCCAATCTAAGGTATAATGATGATATACCAACTGATGGACTTATCATTGGTGATGTTACCTCGATACATGATCTTGACAAGTGGGTTTCAGTTATAGACACGAATACCTTGCCTGCAGGAGCCTCAGGATTTTTTGATGCAATAATAGTCCAGAGAATTGACACTGCAAAAAGAGGCAATAATTTAGAAGAACCATTCGGAGAAAAAGTATTATGTGTCATGGGTAGTTATTATCCCAAAGGAGCGGCATTTTATCAAAAGCTCAAAGCAAATGGCATTTTCATTTCCAACATGCCAAAAGAAATATATTTTAATAATAAACTTAATAAAACCGCTATTGACGATTGGGCAAAAGAAGTAGCAAATGCACTGAATGACTGGAACAGGGTTGTGGTTTCAGTTAACCATACTGCCAGTTTTGAGCCAGGCTTATCACAACGTATCAGACATAGTCTGGGAGAACTGGTTAAAAAGGTTGCCGTTCGTATTCAGTTTAATGAGCTGATTATTGAAGGGGGAAGTACTACCTCAGAAATTCTTCATCATCTTTCCATTAAGAAACTTATTCCTTTTCAGGAGCTTGAAACAGGAGTAATCAGAATGAAATCGGAAAATATGCCTCATCTTCATATTATCACCAAACCCGGAAGTTATACATGGCCTGAGAATTTATGGTTCCAACAGCAGCTTGGTTTAATTACTTAATAAAAATTTTAAGCATGAAATTACATATTATTGATTACAGTATCATTGTCTTGTCATTAATAGTGACCTTACTGGTTACCTATAAATTTACAGGTAAACAGAAAAGTATAGCACGATATTTTACAGCAGGCGGTACAATACCCTCATGGGCTATTGGCATTTCCATTCTGGCAACACTTATAAGCAGTGTTACCTTTCTGGCCTAC
Organism: Bacteroidota bacterium; assembly: GCA_029268165.1. Classification (GTDB taxonomy): domain Bacteria; phylum Bacteroidota; class Bacteroidia; order Bacteroidales; family UBA10428; genus UBA5072. The sequence goes on along the minus strand of JAJUGM010000359.1, from coordinate 1,172 downwards.
CCGGGTGAAGGGTTCTCATCAAACTGGATTTTACTGGTGCAGGGCCTTATGGTGCCTGTTACGCTTACCCTGATGATAGGTTTTGTAGTGCCACTTTATCGCCGCGTAATCCGTCTCAGCGCTTACGAGTACTTTGAAAAACGATTTGGTTTTCTGGCACGTATTTACAGCTCGCTTGGATTTTTTCTGGCTCATTTCTCAAAAATGGGAACGGTTTTTTTCCTGCTGGCACTGGCATTCGCCAAAATGACCGGATTTGATACCCGCACAATGATATGGATTGTAGGACTACTCGTACTTTTTATTACCTTATTGGGTGGTATTGAGGCAGTTATCTGGCTCGATGTCTTTCAGGGATTTTTATTAATTGCAGGTGGAATTGTTTCTCTTATCATTATCTTAAATTCAGTGGATGGTGGTTTTGTAACAATTTGGAGAATTGCCGAAGAGAACCATCGCACCGGATTCGGCCCTTATGATATCAGCTTTATACGACTCACCTTCATAGTGATGGTGCTGAACGGAATATTCTATGCTATTCAGAAATATGGCACCGATCAGACAATTGTCCAGCGCTATCTGACAGCAAAATCAGATAAAGCAGCAATAAGGGCTTCTTTAATGGGTGTTTATTTAAGCGTGCTGGTCTGGGGTTTGTTTATGTTTATCGGCACAGCTCTATTTGTTTATTATAAGGTTAATCCTGTTGAACTTCCCTCAGGTATTGAAAGTGACGCTGTTTTTCCCTATTTTATTATGACCCGCTTTCCGACAGGTATGATAGGCCTTGTGCTGGCTGCATTACTCGCTGCAGCAATTTCAACTCTCGATTCTGACCTTAATTGTCTTGCAGCTATTTGTGTTGAAGATTATTACATCAGGTTTAAACCTGATAGTACCGAAAAGCGGCGTATGTTTGTAAGCCGCCTTGTGATTATACTTGCAGGCCTGGCTTCATTACTTATTGCTCTTTATTACACCCGAATCGGAGGAGAAGGTGTACTGGGTATTATTTTTACCCTTTATTCAATATTTTCAGGAGGCATTGCAGGACTATTTCTGCTCGGTATCTTCAGCAAACGGGCTAACTGGCAGGGGGCCTATATAGGCATAGCAGCAAGTATTTTATTTACTGCTTATGCTGTACTTACATCAACACATTTTGATATCGG
>JAJUGM010000358.1 GCA_029268165.1 Bacteroidota bacterium | reverse complement strand
GTTTATACAAATATCAGAAATGATATTTATATTGAGAATATTAATACTCGGGATGAAGACCTGAGAGAGCATGTAATTAACAGACTTGATCTGCCTGTGTTGCTTGGGTACAAATGGAGTGTTTTTAAGATTGAAACCGGTCCGGTAGGTACTGTAATAATATCTGATAAATCCGGATTACAGGAAATTACCGACTATGATATTACACTTAGCACAGCAACAATAGGTTTCCAGGCAGGTTTTGGTCTCGACGTTTCAAAGCTGTCTCTTGATTTTAAATACGAAGGTAACCTGAGCAAACTAGGCAATGGAATAAAAGTAAACGGTAATGAATACAACTTTGATTCACGTGCGCGACAATTTATTTTTAGTATAGGTTTGTTTTTTTAACAAGTTAAAACTTTGTGTTATACAATTAAAATAAATCTTACGCGCGAGCAAATTGAAAAACGTTTTAAGGCAGTTTTGCAGCAACCTGAATTATTTGCTTCAGGAGACAGAATTAATGCTTTTTCATTGCCCAGAGTACCTGTAATTTGCTGTGATAACCCTGAAGAAATAAGATTATTTTTCTGGGGGTTAATTCCATTTTGGGTAAAAAATCTTGTTTCAGCAAATGAAATAAGGCGTAAAACATTTAATGCAAAGGCTGAAACGCTTACCGAAAAGCCTTCATTTAAAAATTCTATAAATTCCAAACGCTGCCTTGTTGTTGTTAGCGGTTTTTATGAATGGCAAACGACGGAAAATAAAAAAATACCCTACCTTATGAGTCTAAAAGACCAGCCAATCTTTGCACTTGCTGGTTTGTATGATATATGGAAAAACCCTGAAAATAATGAGATATTCAAAACATTCACAATTATTACTACCAAGGCAAATCCTAAAATGGAAGAAATTCACAACCTTAAGAAAAGGATGCCTGTAATATTATCATGTGAAGATGAAAAAAGATGGCTTTCTCCTGAACTGACATCGACAGAAATGACCAGGATATTTGAGCCATATCCTCAGGATCAAATGGAATTTGAAAAAATTGATAAAAATTGAAAAAAATATAAGCAACTATTTATTGCCTGTAACGGGAAGGATCAAGTGCTGACTTATTCCATCCACGTAAAAATTGTAATACTTTTTCTTTATCGTAACTTTTTTCAAACTCAAGGTATCCTGTATTTTGTGTATGAAGGCGATTACCCTTGTCGTCTAATACCACAAGAACAGGGAAACCAAAACGCTGCGGATAACCGAGCATTGACATAATATCCTGATTTTTATTTTCTTTGCTATAGTTGATTCTGATCAGTATATAATCTGCTCTTAAGATGGAATCAACTGCCCTGTCGGTCTCAAAAAAATGATGAAGACGGATGCACCATGGGCACCAATTACCGCCTATCTGAACAAGCACATGCTTGTTTTCAAGACTAGCTTGTTTAATGGCTAATTCCAGGTCTTGCTTTGCATCAGCGTATGGATTGTATATCTTAACACTATCCTGTGCATTAAGCTTTATACCTGTTGCAAGTATAAAGAAGATCAGAATACCTGAAGAAGAAAAATAGTGTGTCATAAGTTGGTTAGTTTATTATTTGAACTCTTTTTTAAGCTGATCAACCCATGCATTTATTTTTTGATTTATGAGTTTACCTTGGTTTTCAAAATCAAGAGCTAGGCCGACAAACTGATTATCGCGCCGGGCTTTTGAACTTTCAAATGAATATCCTTCAATTGATGTGAAACCTACCAAGGTGGCACCACATTGTTCAAGAATTCTGGCCATTATACCAATTGCATCAACGAAATTTTCGGGATACCCCTTTTGGTCGCCATTACCAAATAGAGCGATTTTTTTACTACGCAGGTCAAGATCTTCGAGTGCCGGAATGAACTCATCCCAATAATTCGGCAGTTCACCGTCAAACCATGTAGGGACCCCCAGAATAAGCTTATCGTATGCCGTAAAGTGTTCAGGTGTTATATTTTCAGCATTAATCATTTCAACCTGCTCATTGCCAAATGCATCAGCAATTTTCTTTGCTGCCAGAGAAGTCTTGTTTGTATTAAAGCTATAGATTATTGCAATTTTGCTCATGATAGATAATTTATGAATTAATATTCCAGTAGGTCTTTTACAGCATTTAAAATTTTCTCAGTATTTGGCAAAATAGCCTTTTCAAGTATGCGGTTAAAGCCAACCGGTGTAAAAGTTGAACCAATTCGTTTTACCGGCCCGTCAAGAAATTCGAACGCCTCTTCGGTTATTAATGCAGCTATTTCGGCTCCAAATCCGCTGAATACTTTATCTTCATGCACAATGAGTACTTTACCGGTTTTTTTAACCGAGTTTAATACCGTTTCTTTATCAAGAGGAATTAATGACCGCAGATCAATGACCTCAATATCAGCCCCTTTTTCCTTTGCTGCAATTTCTGCAGCCTCAAGGCACATGTGTGTAGTATTCCCATAAGTAATGACTGAAATATCTTTACCTTCTCTACGAATGCGGGCTTTTCCAAAGGGGACTTCAAAATCATCAGGAACAGGTGTTGCTGCATTAGGAGCATTATATAGAGCTTTTGGTTCAAGAATGAGGGTAAGACCCTCTGACCTTATACTTGTACGTAGCAAACCTGCTGCATCATCGGCAAATGAAGGATAAACAATGCGTACGCCGGGTAAGGTAGTTAATGCTCCTTCAATGGTCTGCGAATGGTACAACCCACCTCCGATATAGCCGCCTGAAGCCAGCCTGATCGTTACATTTGGCGCAAACTGCCCTTTTGACCGCCAGTATTCATGTGTTGAATTTACAAATTGTTCCATTGCCGGCCAGAAGTAATCAGCAAATTCAGCTCCTTCAACCACTATTCTGATTTTTTTATTAAACCGCGACATGCCATTGGCAGTGCCAACTATAAAATCTTCAGCAATGGGAGCGTTAAATACCCTTTCTTTGCCAAATTCCTGCTGCATGCCTTTTGTAACGTTGAAAATGCCACCTTTTTCCTTATTTGCAATATCCTGCCCCCAGATGAAAGTATCAGGATTATTCCTGAACTCTGCTTTGAGCGTTTCATTCAGCGCCTCAATCAATTTCTTCTTAGGCCCCTCAAAATGATGAATTCCTTCGGGATATTTCTTGCATTTATGCGCTTCAGGAAAAACAAAATTAAAAATGGATGACGGACTAGGGTCAGGTGCTGCCATGGCTTTTTTGTGCGATTCCTTAACTTCCTGTTTCACTTTTTCTTCAATTTCAACCAGCTCATTTTCTGAAAATCTTTTATAACGCAGTAACATCCGTCTGAATTTTCCAAGCGGATCATATTCACTTACATAATTAAGCTCATAATCATCACGATATAATTCATGTTTGTCTGAATTGGAATGCGAATGAATCCTGACACAATTTGCCTGGACAATTGCAGGCATTTGATTTTCAATTACCCATGCTTTAGCTTCAGCCATTGCATTCATCGAATCAAAAACATCTTTGCCGTTACAATGGATGATCCTCAGGTTTTTCATACCGCTGAAGTTATTAGCTACCCTTCTGTTTGCCGTCTGATCAGCCTTGGGTACCGAAATACCATAACCATTATCCTGAAAGACAAAAATAACCGGCAATTTTTCATTGGTAGCCCCGTTTATTGCTTCATAAACATATCCTTCGGAGACAGATGATTCTCCCTGTGATGAAATAGCAACCCCTTTGTGATTATACTTTTTCATTGCCCTTGCTACACCAACAGCATGGAGTGTATGACTACCCGTGCATGATGAAGTATTATGAATATTCCATGCAGGCTTTGAAAAATGATTTGAC
>JAJUGM010000357.1 GCA_029268165.1 Bacteroidota bacterium | reverse complement strand
TGAAAGCCTCAGGATGAAAATAATTAAGGATGAAATGCAGGAACTCATTGATAAATATGGAGATGAACGTCGTACCGATATAATACCCGATGCAGAAGAATTTGATCCTGAAGACTTTTACGCCGATGATGACATGATTATTACCATTTCTCGCCTTGGATATATTAAAAGAACACCATTAACCGAATTCAGGATACAACAAAGGGGCGGAGTGGGCTCAAAAGGAAGTGAAACACGTGACGAAGATTTCCTCGAACATTTGTTTCATGCAACCATGCACAATACCTTGTTATTCTTTACAGAAAAAGGTAAATGTTTCTGGCTGAAAGTGTACGAAATACCTGAAGGAACCCGCACATCTAAAGGCAGAGCCATACAAAACCTTATTAATATAGAGCAGGGAGATACCATTAAAGCATATATTAAATTGAAAACATTGGAAGACTCATCATATATAAAAAATAATTTCATCGTTCTCTGCACACAAAAGGGAATTATTAAAAAAACTTCACTTGAAGCCTATTCCCGGCCAAGACAGGCAGGTATTAATGCTATTAATATAAGAGAAGGAGATAAGCTTATTGAAGCTAAGAGGACCGATGGAAATAATGAAATAATCCTTGCCGTGAAATCAGGCAAAGCAATTCGTTTCAGCGAAACAAAAGTAAGGCCTATGGGAAGAACTGCCTCAGGTGTAAGAGGTATCAAAATAGATGAGAAAAGTTCGGATGAGGTTATTGGAATGGTTTGCATCAGAGATCCTAAAATGTCAATATTGGTTGTTTCTGAAAATGGATATGGCAAACGAACCCAGTTAGATGATTACAGAATTACCAACAGGGGAGGGAAAGGTGTTAAAACAATCAATATTACCAAAAAAACCGGACAACTGATTGCAATACGAGCTGTAACAGATGAGGACCATTTAATGATTCTTACCAAATTAGGACTTGCCATTCGATTACCGGTTTCATCGCTTCGTCAGATGGGCAGAGCCACCCAGGGTGTCAAATTAATACAGTTGAAACATGGAGATGCAATTGCTGATGTTGCTAAAGTTGTTAGCCCGTCCGATCATGAAGCTGAGAAATCATCCTCAGAAAACGGAGAGCTTAAAGTGGATGATGACATTTCATGATTTATTATGTTCTTTTTTTGGACATTTTTTATTTTGAATTTATATTTGGCAAAATTTTTGTCTTATATAAAGCAATTAAAATCAATTGACAATGAAAAAAATATGTTTGGCCGTTATGGCTTTTGTATTGTACAGTAGCTTTGGTAAAGCCCAGACTGAAGCAATGTCTGAACCTGTAAACCTGCTTAATTATTCTGCTTTGGAAAGCAAACTTAAAAAAAGCAATGGTGATATTCAGGATCCCAAGAAAAATATCAAAGCTAAAACATGGATTACAAGAGCCGCTTTAATGCTGGATATCTATAATATCCATATCCAGTATTTGCAAAAGGGCATGTCGCCCAATAATGTAAAAATCTTTTTCCGGGAACCAAAAGAAGTAAAAACTTACCAGGAACAAGGTATTACTGTGGAAGAACATATCTACGAACGAATAACTCTCACTTATAAAAACGGAGCGCTGGATAGTTGGGTGGAAAACAATAAAGTTTATGAAAAACCTCTTGAAGAAGCTAAAAGATCACTGGAAGAAGCTATTAAGCTTGATGTTGAGAAAAAAGAATCAAAAGACATAAAAGAACAACTGAATAAATTAAAACTGGGGTTTGAAACCGAAGCCGTGCTTAAATACAACTCCAAAGACTACCAGAATGCATTTAATTACTTTTCGCAGATTCTTGAAGTCAATAAGCTACCCGGTATGGAAAATATTATTGACACTATAATAATTTACAATACAGGCCGCGCAGCTCTCGAAATGAAAGATTATAATGAAGCATTACGGTTGTTCAAAGAAAGCGCAAAACTGAATTTTTATGATTACAGCTTACCGGTTTTTATTAAAAATTGCTATTTTGGAATAGGTGATACATTAAAAGGTGTGGAAGTACTGAAAGAAGATTTTAATAAGCACCCTGAAAATCAATTAGTGATTATAGAACTTATCAACTATTACCTTTTAACTCAGAATGCAAAAGAAGCCCTTGAAATGTTGGCCGTAGCAAAGAAAAGCGATCCGTCAAATGTATCTTTCATTTTTGCTGAAGGTACTTTGCATGACAAGATGGGTGATTTTGAAAAAGCAAAAGAAACTTATCTGAAATGCCTGGAAATTGACCCTGAATATTATGATGCAGTTTATAATCTGGGAGTCATTCATTATAATAAAGCAGTAAAAATGTACGAAGAAATGATAAATATTAATGATAATGCAGAATATGAAAAAGCTAAAGCAGCTGCTGATGATATGTTTCGGGGCGCAATTCCTTATATGGAAAAAGCACATGAACTCAAACCTACAGAACGCGCACCGCTTGAAACACTGAAAACTTTATACTACAGGCTGCAAATGAATGATAAATATGAAGAAGTATCAAATATACTGAAATTTATGTAATACAATTGAAAGAGGAGAGTTTAATAGCTCTCCTTAAATTTTATTTATTCTATTTAACATAATATTAATTATAAGACATAATTATCATCAGATAATTTATTAATTTTAAAAAATTTCTGAAATATTCAATAGTTTGAAAACAGATACTAAAAAATGGCTTGAATTGTTAGCAGTAGTAGTTACTGGAATGCTTAAATTTATAATGATGGATTGGCTCAACATGAGAGCATTTTATATATGCGGTGCATGCTTGTTTTGGTTAATTTATATATTAGTAAAGTATAAAGCTGATAATAATATTTTAATAAACTGGGGATTCAAAACAGAAGGTTTTTATAAGTCATTTTTTTACCTTCTCCCTTTTACTGTAATATCACTTACTGTATTCTCTATTTATGGTTATTTTCATAATACAACGCATCTCAACTGGCATATTTTACCGGTATTTCTTTTTTATCCTTTCTGGGGTTTGGTACAACAATTTATGATGCTGGGGTTAATTGCGTCTAATTTGGCATCAATACAAAATATAAAATTCAATAACATTCAGGTTATTATTGTTACATCATTCATATTCAGCCTGGTGCACTATCCTTATATTTTGCTAATGATATATACATTTATCATGCAAGTATTTTTTACAATCGTTTATAATAAATGGAGAAATCTCTGGTCACTTGGTATTCACCATGGATGGATAGCTACATTCCTTTTGTTTTTTGTACTTGACAGAGATCTATGGTTTGAATTTTTTGCCTGGTTTTAAATGTGAAAGAACCGCTTTAGATTTACCCCCCTTTTCAGGCGGTAATGTATATAGAATAATACAGATGCCACCGGAGCAAGGGATACCAATACAATTACGCTCCAATGCAGTTTAATCAAGTTGGTATGATAATATGATATAATGCCTTCTATAAATAAACAATACACTCCGGCAGCAATAAAAAATAATGCAAATACATTCAGGCTTTTCTGCTTGGCTTTTCTAATTAATAAAAATAAAATAGCTGTAATTAGATAAAACGAAAACAAAATGGGCACCCCCAACCCTACTGCCCAGTTAATGTTTTGAATGAATGCTGCAATAACTAATACTAATATCGCATTTGAAATAAAGCTTCCCGATAATATTAAATAAATTTTTTTCGGAAAAAAGATTATTAAGGTAATATTGGCAAATATGCAAAGCAATATAATTAAACAGTATTTTGCCCATTTGACATTGTTACTGATAATCAAATTAATTGCTAAGGTGGCTATAATACCTGAAAGTATAACTATTCCTGATAATT
>JAJUGM010000356.1 GCA_029268165.1 Bacteroidota bacterium | reverse complement strand
GGCACGCGTATATGTATAACCTGTAACCGCTGGAATGGTTTTTTCCATCAACAGATCATGAGTGTTTGCATTAAACAATTCAATTGATCCTGATATTCTATTATTAAGAAATCCAAAATCGATTCCCATGTTGGTTTGTGTTGTTTTTTCCCACCCTACATTTCTTGTGGCAACTTTTTCAGGTGCATATCCTTTGGCTGGTGTTTCACCAAAAACATATAAAGTTTCAATTAACGATCCATCAGTTTCATAAGGAGAAACAGCCGATTGACCAGTGGTACCATAACCAAGTCTTAATTTAAGCTGAGTTATTGCAGTGACATTATAAAGGAACGATTCATTTTTTAATTTCCATGCAAGGGCAAATGACGGAAAAAAGTCCCAGCGGTTTCCTTTATAAAAAACACTTGCGCCATCATATCTCAACGTTGCTGTTAACAGATATTTGTCCATCAGATTATAGTTAAGCCGTCCCATGTATGATTGTATCTGTCTTTTAGTGAAATCTGAATATAATGTTGAAAGGTCAGGTGAAAGTGAAGATTCCATATTATACCATTTCTGGCTGACATATGCAAAATTCTGTGCCTGCATATCTGTTTCCTCATACCTGGTTGCACCTGCGCTTTGCAGCAACGTTATCCCAATATCATGTTTTCCAATGATTTTATTAATATAAATAAGGTTTTCCAATGTCCATCCAACACGTTGATTTTGTCTGTATTGAGCATAATTAACATTTTGTAATCGCGAAGATTGTGGCTCGATAAAATCTCCCCTGCGGTAATGCCTGAAATCGATACCAGCATTAATTCGGTATTTCAACCATTTAAATGGGGTAATTTCAACATAATAACTGCCCAGATAACGATTAGTTCTTTCTTCAATGGTAATATACCTGTTATCACGCAAAGGGTTTTTAATCAGGTCGTCTCCGGTAGGTAACATCAGAAAGTTACCTGCTGTATCATAAGGCACAGATAAAGGAATCTGGGAAGCACAGGCTCCGTACAATCCCACACCCGGATCACGTAAAATAAAACTATAACTGGTGCTCATACCAATATTAAACCAGTCAGTAGCTTTAAAGTCAATATTTAATCGCGGGGTAAACCTTTTATAATCCTGCCCTTTTTCAACTCCTTCCTGATTGGTATAACCTAATGATAATAACACGCCAATATCTTCAGTGCCTCCACTAACCGACAACTGATGTATCTGAGTATGTGCTGTGCGTAATGCTTCACTTTCCCAATCATAAGATCTTACTTTGGAAGGATCGTATAATGGTCTGCCTGTAACAGGATCGGTAACATAATTTCCGTTTTCATCAATCGTATATCCCATTTTTACAGATTCCCATACTTCGGGCGTCATTTCATCACCAAACCAAATCTGATCTTCAACTGGATTGGGATAAGGAGTTGTATATAGTTCTTCGCTACGTAAAACAGTGCGTCTCATTTCAGCCCACTGAGCACCATCCATCAGGTCAATGGTAACCAATGGCCTTTCAAAAGCCAGAGAACCCTCGTAATTAACCGAAGCTTTCCTGCCAATCCCTCTCTTTGTTGTGATCAAAACAACTCCGTTAGCTGCACGTGACCCATATATTGCAGAAGCAGAAGCATCTTTTAGTATTTCAACTGATTCAATATCTAACGGATTAATCTCTTCAATACCTGATTCTACTGGTATTCCATCAAGAACATAGAGGGGTTCATTACTTGCTTTCACTGACCGGTTTCCCCTGATACGGATTGTTGGAGCACTACCGGGAGTAAAGCCGGTATTAAAAACATCCACCCCGGCTGCACGCCCCTGAATGGCCTGATTTACGTTCTGAACTGGCAATGCCATGATCTGTTCGGAAGTAACTGAAGATAGAGACCCTGTGATATCACTTTTCTTTACTGTTCCGTAGCCAACCACAACAACCTCTTCAAGGCTCTGGATATCTTCAACCAGTAACATATTAATTACTTCCTTGTTGCCAACTGATATCTCTTCAGTAAGATAACCAACATACGAAAACACAAGTACAGCATCGGGGTTAAGCACCGTAATGGTATATTTTCCATCAATGCCTGTAACAGCACCGTTGGTGGTGCCTTTTTCCACAATATTTACACCTGGCAGGGGAGTACCGTCACTGGATGTAACTTTGCCGGTTACTACAAGCTGTTGTTTCAGCAAATTGTCACTTACAGGTGCAAGGACAATAACTTTGTCCATCACAGTATAGCCAATATTTGTGCCTTTTAATGCTTCTGTAAGCAATTGGGAAACAGTGGCCGTCTTAAAACTGATGGAAATTTTGTGTTCAAGGTCAACCTGGTCGTTTTTGTAAAAGATTTTATAATAGCTCTGCTCTTCAATGAGCCTGATTATATCCCCAAGTTTTGCTTCATTCATGTTTATACTGATAACAGCACTCTGGGATCGCACATTTGCAGTGATGTGCAAAGCTGTCAGAAACATGAAAATAAATGTGAATTTCATGACTAAAAAGAACTTAAGTAATATTTTTTTTCTCATATTTGTATGGGTTTAAAATTCAACAATGACCAATAGATGCTCTATGAGTATCTACCGGCGTTCTTGATTTACAGGATCGGTAAATGTTGCAGCATTCACCGATCCTTCTTCCTATCTGATCTATTTAGGGGGATCTTAAAAACGGCGTTTTCATAGGTTAGGGTTTTTAGTTAATAATTATTTTTTTCTGTCAGAGTTGTATCTATGAATTCATTGCTTTTTTATTAAGGTTATCTGAACATAATTCTGGTTAATGGTGTATTTAATAGGTGTTGTCAGTTTAATGGCTTCAAGTACCTGCTTAAGCGATTCATTATTGATAAACTTTCCGGTGTACCGCTGCGTTTTAAGCTCTGCATCAAGAATATCAATCTGCACTTTATACCATCTTGACATTTTTAATGCAATTTCTTCAAAGGTTTCATTATCAAACACCAAGAGATGGTCTTTCCAGCAGGTTATGTTATCTGTGTTTACATGGCTGATAATTATTTCCCTGTCAACCAAAGGAACATTCTGAATAACAGCATTTGTTTTATTTTTTGATACGTGTGTTGCGTTATATTTTACAGGTTCTTTACGATATATCAACCGTTCAGACGGCCTGAGAATAACAGGAGAAATTTTCAGCTTATTTTGTTCTGATTCAATACGCACCGAACCTTCAACTACGGTAGTTTCAATAGTTTTGTCCTTGGGATAGCTCTTAACATTAAATTTGGTACCCAATACCTTAACCTTTAAATCCTGTGTATAAACGATGAAGTGTGAATGTTTTTGCCTGGTAACATCAAAATAGGCTTCTCCCTCTAATATTACTTTTCTTTCTCTGCCTTTCAGTCTTAGCGGATATTTCAGCTTTGATTCTGAATTGAGCCAGACTCTTGTTCCATCAGCCAAAACCAACTGTGACTTTTCACCCGAAGGGACTATAAGTTCTATCTGCTGATTGGCTTTTAATCCCAGATCCAGTATCTCTGCCTTATATAAAATAAAAAATGATAAGGCCAGAACAACCAGCACAGATGCTGCAATATTTATATAATAAATCCATTCTTTTTTCCGGTATGTACCTGAGGATTTTTCATAGGTATGAATCCGGGAAATAAGCCGGTCGGCCTGTTGTTTTTTATAATCATCGGAAAATTTTATCTTTTTGTGAGAGCTAAGCGAATTATAAATAAAAACTGCCTGATCAAACTCATGATCAGAAACCTCATTATTTTCAGTGTAATTCTTTTTTATTTCATCTTTCTTGTCATTTATTTCCCTGATATTTGAAATAAAATCATCAT
>JAJUGM010000355.1 GCA_029268165.1 Bacteroidota bacterium | reverse complement strand
CTACAATAACCCTGTAGATTATGTCATTGCCGATATTACCATCACCGGTGTAAGATATTTACAACCTGCCTACCTGGTAAACATTTCCGGTCTGAGTATAGGTCAGGAAATTGAAATACCGGGAGATGAAATTACCAAAGCTCTTCAGAAATTCTGGGATTTCGGACTTTTCTCTGATGTGAAAATTATTTTAACAAAAACTGACGGAAGAAATGCCTATATAGAAATCCGGCTGACAGAACAGCCCCGCCTTACCAAAGCAAGAATTCATGGGATAAACAAAACAGAAACAAAAGATATTGAAGAACTTATTAAGTTAAAACCTGGCAGCCAGATCACAGACAATATAATTAATAACACCAGGACAGTTATTCAGAAACACTATGCCGAAAAAGGTTTTCTAAATTGTAACGTTGAAATTGTTCAAAAAGATGATACAAGCAGCACAAATAAAGTATTTCTGGATATTAATATAACAAAAAACCGCAAAATCAGGATTTCTGAAATTAATTTTGAGGGAAACAGAGCTTTTCCTGATAAGATACTGAGAAGAAAGCTGAAAAAAACCAAACAGGTAAGCATGAATTTTTTCAAACCCTCAAAGTTTCTGGAAAAAGAATATAAGGAAGATAAAGTTAAACTCATTGATTTTTATAATCAGCATGGCTACCGCGATGCCAAAATTCTGGATGAATCAATTACAAAAGTTTCTGATAAACGAATTTCGTTGGTGTTAACCATGGAAGAGGGTGTAAAATATTATATCCGCGATATTCAGTGGGTTGGCAATACCAAATATCCCGGCGAATTTCTCAATCGCGTGCTTGGGGTAAAAAAAGGCGATGTATATGACCAGAAAAGAATTCAGGAACGGTTGTTTTCTGATGAAGACGCTATTACATCATTATATATGGATGAAGGCTACCTGTTTTTTTCTGTTGATCCCGTTGAACAACGTATAATAAAAAATCAGTCCGTATCTGATAATCCCGAATGCTATCCCAAACCGGATAATATTTTCCGGAAAGCTATGTATAAAGTAAAGCTTGCAAAGCCAATAGTTTGCCCGGGCGACTCCATCGACCTGCAGATGAGAATTTCTGAAGGACAGCCTGCGACCATCAACCGCGTTATTATCAAGGGCAATACCAAAACAAACGAACATGTGGTAAGGCGTGAATTGCGCACCCGGCCAGGTGAATTGTTCAGTAAGTCCGACATAATCCGTTCTGTAAGAGAATTAGCAACTCTCGGGCATTTTAACCCCGAAAACATTACCCCCAATCCTATCCCTAATCCGGCTGACGGCACGGTTGACCTTGAATACCAACTTGAAGAGAGGGCCAATGATCAGCTTGAAGTTTCAGGCGGCTGGGGAGGCTATGGTTTTGTTGGCACTGTGGGAATACGTTTTTCCAATTTCTCAGTGCGTAACATCCTTGACCCTAAAGCATGGAGGCCTGTTCCTACCGGCGACGGACAATCACTTTCAATAAGGGCACAATCTAACGGAAGATACTATCAGGCTTATAACCTGTCATTTATGGAACCCTGGTTTGGAGGGAAAAAACCCAACAGTTTTTCTTTCTCACTATACCATACCATTACACATTATTACGGAACACGAACCGCCACTACAGCCGACGACTTTTTCAAAATTTACGGTGCCTCAATAGGTTTAGGCAGGCGTTTAAAATGGCCTGATGATTTCTTTACTGTTTACAGCGAATTGAGTTATCAGCGTTATCATCTAAACGACTGGAGCAATTTTATTATTACTGACGGCTTTTCCAACATTTTAAGCCTGAATCTTACACTTTCGAGAAGTTCCCAGGACCAGATGATCTATCCGCGTAAAGGTTCCATGTTTTCAGTTGGTTTACAGATTACACCACCTTATTCAAGCTTTTTATCAGACAATTTCTGGGTATTGAGCGATGAAGAAAGAGAAAAAGTAAGAAATGAACTGGTGGCAATGGACAGTGAAACCACCGACGATGAAATTGACAGAGAAATTCAATCACGTGAGGAATCCAATAAATATAAATGGATTGAATATCACAGATGGACATTCAAGGGTGCATGGTACACAAGCCTTATCGGAAATCTTGTTATGGCATTAAAAAGCGAATTTGGCTACCTGGGATTTTTCAACAACGATATAGGTCCATCGCCTTTTGAAAAATTTGACGTTGGTGGCAGTGGTATGTATGGATATAATCTGTACAGCACTGATATTGTCGCTCTCAGAGGTTATCCCGATGGTTCGCTGACACCAACCAAAAATATTTTAAGAGGTGGCAGTGTAGTTCAAATTGATAACGGCAATTTGTACACGAAATTCACTATGGAGCTTCGCTATCCCTTTTCGCTTAATCAGTCAGCCACACTTTACGGACTTGCTTTTTTTGAAGGAGGCAACTGCTGGCAGGAGTTTAAAGAATTTAACCCTTTTCTTATAAAGCGTTCGGTTGGAGTTGGTGTCCGTGCTTTCCTTCCTATGTTTGGCATGCTTGGGGTTGACTGGGGATTTGGCCTCGATGCCTTGCCAGGGGATAAAAATTCATATCATGGTTCAGAATTTCATTTCATCATGGGACAACAGTTCTGATATAACCTATGATAACGGATGATTTGGTATTAAATTTGATGTGTAATACAATATAGCACAATTTCAATTGTAAGAATGCCAATTTTAAACTTTAAAATTTTATACACATGAAAAAGATATTTTTAATGTTAATGAGTATGGTTGCCGGCATATTTATGGCCGCCGCACAGAAGTACGCTTTCGTTGACACCGAATATATCCTGAATAACATACCTGCCTATAAGGCCGCTAAGGAACAGCTTGACAAAATATCGGAGGAATGGCAGAAAGAGATTGAATCAAAGTATGCCGAAATTGACCAGATGTATAAAGACTATCAGGCTGAACGGGTTCTGCTATCAGAAGATATGCGTAAAAAAAGAGAAGATATTATTGTCAACAAAGAAAAGGAAGTGAAGGAACTTCAAAAAAGTTATTTTGGTCCAAATGGAGCACTCTTTAAAAAACGTCAGGAACTGATTAAACCTATTCAGGATGAAGTTTATAAAGCTGTCAAAGACCTTGCGACTGAAGGCGGTTATGCAGTGATCTTCGATACAGCCAGCGGCCCGACTATGATATATACCAACCCGCGCTACGACATTAGCGATGAAGTGCTTGAAAAATTAGGATATAAAAAATAATTATTTACTTTTGTGGCAGCAAATATGATACATTACCGGTGTTAATTATTACTAATTAAAATACAAAAACCTGATGAGAAAAATTTTTAAAACAACATTGATCCTTGCATTTGTAATGGCAGGAAGTGCATTATACGCTCAAAGCAATCTGAAGTTGGGCCATATTAACAGTCAGGATTTGTTTGCTGCCATGCCAGAAACTGATAGTGCACAAAAGAAACTTGAAAAAGTTGCCAAACAATACGAGGAGACTCTGGAACAACTCCAGGTGGAATTCAATAAAAAGTATGAAGAATATCTCAGGCTTTCAAAAGAACCCAATACGGGCGAATTGATTCTGCGTACAAAGGAGGATGAACTGCAAACCCTACAGCAGCGGATTCAAAGTTTCCAGGAAGAAGCACAAAATGAAATTGCCCGTAAAAGAACAGAACTTTTTAAGCCGGTTCAGGATAAAGCATTAAAAGCAGTAAGTGACGTTGCACGCGAAAACGGCTTTTCTTATATTTTTGATATGGCAGGGGGATTGGTTGTATTTGCAGCTGAAAATACCATTGACATTCTTCCACTGGTGAAGAAAAAACTAGGTTTGCAGTAAAT
>JAJUGM010000354.1 GCA_029268165.1 Bacteroidota bacterium | reverse complement strand
GCAGACAGATGTCGTATTTAATATTATATCAGCTACTAGTTTACACAAAAATATTTACAGGCTCACTGTACATGAAAAAAATCTTTTCAGTTCTATCCTACACCTGGTTAATGGCTATATTATTGTTAGTCTTTTTTTTATCCATTACCTCCGCAACATTTATTGAGCACCTTTATGGTACTGACCTTGCACGTGCATTGATCTATAATGCAGGATGGTTTAACCTTTTGTTCCTGCTTATTGCTGTCAATTTATTATCCGTAATTATTAAGAACAGGTTATATCAAAAAGAAAAATTACCCCAGTTTATTTTTCACCTTGCCTTCCTTTTAATTATTACCGGTGCTGGTATTACGCGATTTTTCAGTTATGAAGGTATCATGAAGATACGTGAGGGAAATGATTCTAATTGTTTTATATTGAATAATGATTACATTCACGTATCAATACTCCATAATAATAAAAATTATACTTTTCATAAGCCAATAAGGTTTGCGCCCCTATTAAGCAAAAGAAAAAGTTTTAGGCTGAAACTAAATCAAAGTATGCTTAGATTAAAGATCATTCAATACTATTCACATGCTATAAAATCGGCAGTTCCTGAAAGAGGTGGATTCCCTGTAGCTGAATTCATTGTAGCAGGAAAGGAAGGCAGAAGTAAGTTCCAACTCAAAAGGGGTGAAGAAATCATGATTGATACTTTTATAATTTCCTTTAATGCTGATGATTCGAAGATGGCTGATATAAAAATTTATAATAATAATAATGAACTGTTTTTCAGTAGTTGTTTTCCGGTTAATTGCAGAGGCATGACGGATCAAATTTTGAAACAATTAAATGCCAATCAGTTACATAAGTTCTTACCGCGCGTTTTATATGATTTTAATGGAGTAACAATTGTTCTTTTAAATTTCTTACCTGAGGCAAAGTATGAAGCAATTCCTTCTACAAATGACATGGACACTGAGGCATTTGGAGCAATTAAAATAAGAATTAAATCAGATAAAACAACTGCTGACTGCTGGTTATGGAAGGCTGCAGAAAAATCGGAATATGAAAAAATTGTAATTGACGGAAATGAAGTATATCTGTCATTTGGCCCCTTAATGATGAATCTCCCTTTCTCAATTTATCTGTCTGACTTTATTCTGGAGCGTTATCCCGGTTCAAATAGTCCTTCATGGTATGAAAGCAAAGTGATACTAAAAGACAGCACCGAAGAAATGGTGATACCCAGACGCATTTTCATGAATAATGTTCTGAAATATAAAGGTTTTCGTTTTTATCAGACATCATTTGATGCTGATGAAAAAGGGACCGTTTTAACCGTTACTCATGATTATGCAGGGATGGTAATTACATATACCGGTTATTTTCTTATGGCAATTGGAATGATATTGACTTTGTTTAATAAAAACAGCCGTTTCAGTAAACTTCAAAATGAAATAACCCAAATAAACAAAAAGAAAAAGATGCTGCTAACAGGTGTGATATCTTTTTTATTTTTATTACCTGGTATTTCACAAAATGCTAACCGGTTGACCGTTAGTGCATCACATGCCAAAGAGTTTGGTAAATTATTGATTCAGGATTATGACGGGCGCATTAAGCCAATAAATACTTTAAGTGCAGAAATTATCCGTAAATTATACCGTAAAGAGAAATATCAAGGCCTAAATGCTGAACAGTTTGTGTTAAGTATGTTAATTGATCCGGAAAACTGGCAAAGAGAACCTATTATAAGATGTAATCATCCTGAAATCAAAAAAATATTAGGAACTCAACAGCCATATTGTTCATTCTCTGCAATTTTTATTCATCAGCATTATATCTTACAATCTTATGCAGAAAATGCCTACCGGAAAAGGCCTGTGTACCGGAATAGATTTGATAATGAAATAATAAAGCTTAATGAAAAAGTTGGCATTGCCTATATGATTTTCTCAAATGAAATACTAAGAATTTTTCCCAGGCCTGATGACAGGACAAATACGTGGTATACACCTGTTAATGCCTCGCAACATTTCAGAGGTAAAGATTCAGTATTTGTTTCAAATATTTTCCCAATGTATCTTAATGCCTGTAAGATAAGTTGCCTATCTGAAAACTGGCAAACACCTGATAAATTATTAAATACTATCAAAACATTTCAAAGAAAATATGGCGAATCAATAATACCACGGGAAAATAAGATTAAAGCTGAAATTTTACTTAATACAATAAACCCGTTTGACCGCATTTCAAACCATTACGGTTTAATAGGTCTGCTGCTACTATTATATCAATTTGTCGGAGTGTTTAATAATAGGGTTATCAAACGTATACCAATGATGATAGGTACTTTTTTAATTATTGCTTTATTTGTAATACACACAACAGGTCTGGCAATTCGCTGGTATGTATCTGGCCACGCACCATGGAGCAACGGATATGAAACCCTGATATATATTGCATGGGCTACAGTACTGGCAGGATTTATATTTTCCAGAAAGGCTTCAATAACACTTAGTATAACCTCTGTAATGGCCTTTTTAATCCTTAAAATGGCACACATAAGTTCAATGGACCCTCAGATTACTAATCTTGCGCCGGTATTAAAATCATACTGGTTGATCATTCATGTAGCAACCATAACAGCCAGTTATGGTTTTCTGGGTATGGCTGCTTTAGTGGCTTTTATAAATTTCTTACTGATGATTTTTCAAAATAAAAACAATTTTAATTACATTAATTTGTCTATCAAAGAATTGACCCTTATTATCGAAATGGCATTAATAATTGGTTTATTTTTACTTACAACCGGAACTTTTCTGGGGGCAGTGTGGGCCAATGAATCATGGGGACGTTACTGGGGTTGGGATCCTAAAGAAACATGGGCACTGGCTACCATTATTCTCTATGTTTTTGTAACACATATGCGCATTATACCTGGGCTTAATAAGATATATGGTTTTAACCTTATGGCATTTTTAAGTTTTGGCTCTGTGATAATGACTTATTTCGGAGTAAATTATTTTTTATCAGGATTGCATTCATATGCTAAAAGCGATCCAATATTTATCCCTGTATATATATATTTTGCATTGTTTATTTTTACATTAATCTTTTTTATAGCATTTATTAAACGGAAGTTGCTATTTAGCAATCAAACCAAGTAATATATTATTAACTGTCAAATGGAAAAAACTAGCAACAGAAATCTATTGGGATACCGCCAGGGTATTGTTTCTGTCGTAATAAATACATTGTTATTTTCTGTTAAGCTTTGGGCCGGCATCGTATCATCGTCGGTGGCCATAATGGCTGATGCATGGCATACTTTATCTGATAGTTTAAGTTCAATAGTGCTGATTGCAGGAATTAAGATTTCATCAAAAAAAGCCGACCGGAAGCACCCTTTCGGATATGGCCGCTGGGAGCAGATTACAGCAATATTTATCGGATTTATGTTATCTTTTGTAGCTTATGAATTTATTAAAAGTTCAATTGATAAAATCCAGCATCATAAGAGCGCTAATTATGGTCTGATTGCTATAATTATAACCATAATCTCAATAATTGTAAAAGAAGGTCTGGCTCAATATGCATTTTATTTAGGAAAAAAAACAAAAATCCTGGCTATTAAAGCTGATGGCTGGCATCACCGGAGTGATGCATTGTCATCCGTAGCCGTTTTGGCCGGTATATTTCTTAATAAATTTTTCTGGTGGATTGATGGAGTAATGGGGTTAATTGTTTCAGTAATGCTTTTATATGCTGTTTTTACAATCATCAAAGAAGCTTTTAACAACCTGCTTGGTTAAGAGCCTCCTGAAGAGCTTATAAAAGAAATTGTGTCAATAAT
>JAJUGM010000353.1 GCA_029268165.1 Bacteroidota bacterium | reverse complement strand
ATGCTTCGTGAATTCTTTGTGCCTTAGCGTCTTAGTGGCTAAAGAATACATGCCACAAAGGCTCTAAAACGCAAAGATTCACAAAGGTTTACAAAAATTTAAACAGTCTCTTTGAACTGAAAAAATCATTACATCAGGGTAATCGATTTGTCATTGTAAAATATTAATATTCCTTAGAAAATTTTTTTATTAATGTCTAATCCCAAGATATCAGAACAAATAATCATGTGGATAATCCAGAGTCCTCGGGATGGGGGTTTCAATGATAAAACAATAATTTTTTCTACTAACGGGCGTTAGAAAAATAAGGCTAATGACATATTCGGGATAAAAAGATTAAATTTGTTCTAAATGACCAATGATGAAAAGGATATTGGGCATAACGAGCTCGCAGTTGGCTGACGGATTACAGCATGCCGATGCCATGGGATTTGAAATTTACCGCCTCCTTGAAGAAGGAAGGAAACGTTACCATGAGGTCGTGTTGATAAATCCAGCAAAGCTTTATTTTATTCTCGGGCACAACCACAGGTCGCCTGTGGTGATGACTGAAAATGTTGACATAAGCAATCTTTCAACACTCATCATCAGGAAAACAATTGGTTATGAAGAACCCATTTCATTACTTGCCAGGTCACTGTATCATAACGGCTGTGACCTGATTGACCCGGTTGAGCGTTTCAGTGGTTCTCCGGCTGGTAAGATGAATGATTCGTTAAAGGGTACGATAAACAAAACTGCACCTGCTACTTTTATTGCCTTTAACCGCGATGACGCCCTGAGGCTGGCGGTAAGACTCAGCAAGGGGAATTGTTTTCCCCTTATCGGAAAGCCCAATCGCGGCAGCAGGGGCGAAAATGTCAGCCTGCTGAAAAACCTTACCGAAGCCAACGTTTATATAGATAGCTTTTTTTCTGATCCTAAATACAGGCAATCGGCCATCTTGCTTCAGCAATATATCAATATAAAGAATGAATACAGGGTTATTATTATTGACGGCCATTGTATAGGAATGGTTGAAAAAGTAGCTGAAGAAGGGCAGATTGCCAGAAATGCAGCGTTGGGAAGCACGTTCATTGCATGCAATGATGTTGAAATAAGTGAATTTTGCAGACAACATGCCAGTAAAAAGGGCATTATCGGGGCCGATGTAGCACGTGCTGCTGACGGGAAACTATACCTGCTCGAGTCGAACCGTGCGCCGCAGTGGCAGACATTTGAAAAAGCAACGGGCATAAATGTAGCTATGCAAATCATTGAACGGGCATGGCACCGATTGTTACATCCGGATATCCGTGTAAGATAATAAATAACTGAAAAAATGCAACCGTCCGGTATTATTACAGATGAGTTTATGCATGCATGCCGTGATTATTTCTATCTGCTCGAAAGAAGTTATCCCGAAAGAGGTGTGTTAAAGCTGGTGGGCGACAGGTATAAGTTGTCACATGACCAGCGGACGGTGCTTTATCGAGGCATATCATCATCGGGCAGGTCGGAAGCCCGGCGCTTAAGGCTGGTAATGCCTGAGGAAGGGGCACACCTGATAATTGATGGGTATAATGTATTATTCACCGTATTGAATTACCGGCTTGGCCGGATGGTGTTTATCAGTACCGACGGTATGCTGCGCGATGCCGGTTCATTGCATGGCAGACTGCGTGATGATGCATTATTTAATCAGTGCGTTGATGAACTGTTGCTGCAGGTGAAATTACTGAACCCTGCTAAAGTGGACCTATTCCTTGATGAACCGGTATCAGCAAGTCAAAAGCATCACAGGCTGATAACAGAAGCAATGGAAAAATGCGGGCTTAAAGGCACATGTTATCTTGTACATTCAGCCGACCGTGAGATAAAAACACTCAATTCAGGAATACTGGCAACATCTGATACATTACTGATTGAAAAAACCGCCATGCCTGTCACCGACCTTCCCAGGTTCATACTCGAAAACAAATACGGAGCGCTGGTCAAAGATATCAGTAAACTGGTGGAAACAGAATAAAAATACTTGACTTGTAAAGAAACTATTTATATATTTAACCCTGCAAACCAGTTATTGTTTCAATGGTCAGGAAAATACGGATACTGACAGTTATTTTTGATACAGAACTCAAACCCTATGAAGTCCCTGCATTCAGGGGTGCTGTGGTTGATAAAGTGGGAACGGAAAATGCAGTCTTTCATAATCATTTGAGCCATAATACTTTTTTGTATCGTTATCCGCTTGTGCAATATAAGCAAATAAGCAACAGGCCGGCACTGGTATGCATTGAATACGGCGTTGACGAAATACATAAATTTTTTGAGAAATCCGACTGGTCGGTGAAAATAGGCGAACAATGGCATGACATGAAAATATACCGCCTGCTGCTCAACCAGTTCAATATGCAGGTGTGGGAAACCATGTTTGATTACCACATACGCAACTGGATTGCACTAAACCAGGATAATTACATTAAATACCAGCAAACAGCAAGCGAAACAGAAAGAATTACATTCCTTGAACGTACGCTTACAGGCAACATCATTGCCTTTGCCAAAGGCATTGAATGGGATATTGAAAAGCAAATACAGCTAAGAATTACCTCGCAGTTGAATGTAAAGCCTGTTACGCTGAAAGGCAAAAAAGTACTGGGGTTTAACCTCAATTTTAAAACCAACGTTTTTTGCCTAACTTTATAGGGCTGGGCAAAAGCGTAAGCATAGGCTACGGCATGGTAAAACAAATACGAAAAAAAGAACAGGAAAACAACTAACATATGGCTACACGCGACGAAATATACCTGGCAGCCCTGCTGCATGATATAGGAAAGTTCTGGCAAAGAGCGGATGAGAACTTTGATAGGTCTATAGAAATTTCAAAAGAAACATTAAGTTTAATAGACTATATTTCGCACAAAACCCAAAGTGGGTACCCGACCCATCAGCATGTAATATGGACTTACGAATTAGCCTCACGTTTGTCTAAAAAATATGACCATATTAATGAAAATATTATTAAACTGGCTGCATATCACCATAGGCCCGAAAATGAAGATGGAGCAATAATTCAATTGGCCGACTGGTGGGCAAGGGGTATGGAAGCATCATACGAAGAAACAGAAAATGAAATTAGATTTGGAACAGACCGTTATAAAAAAATCCCTTTGGGCAATGTATTTTCATTGGTTCATCTTGAAAATCAAAATAATAAAGACTTTAAACTGACGGGATTTAACCTTACTCCTTTAAGCATAAATACTAAAGAAATTTTTCCACAAACCTTTACTTTAGAACTTCAAAATTCTCAGGAGATTCACAGGAAACTCTGGAACGAATTTTATAAAGAACTCTTTGAAATACCAAAACCTAAAGATGAAAATGGTTTTAAATGTTTCGCAAATACATTATTTTATCTTTTAAAAAAATATCTCTGGAAAATACCTGCCGATACTCGTGAATCATTTCCGGTAAGTAGCCTTTTTGAACACACAAAAATTACAGCAGCTATTTCGTGGTGTCTAAAAACCTTTATTGAAGAAAATAGAAACAATCAAAATATTAAATACCAGAATACACGCTACAGGTTCGAAAAAGGAACATTTCCATTACTTTTGATATTTGTTGGTATAAGTGGAATACAAAAATTTATCTAAAATATAACCAGTAAATACGCTGCTAAGAGCCTGAGAGGACGTTCTTTCTTTCTTCAAGCCATCATCCAAGATATTGCCTGGGATATACTCAATGAAATTGGAGCTTACGAATCAAATATTGTATATAGTAGCGGAGGCAAGATGTTTATGCTACTGCCTAACACCTCATTTGTTAAAGAAAAACTATATTCTCTGGAAATAAAATATCTTGATTTGCTTT
>JAJUGM010000352.1 GCA_029268165.1 Bacteroidota bacterium | reverse complement strand
GTAAGTCCGTCCACTATAAACGAATCGCAGGTAAAATTACCCTTTGCTGCCAGGTGGAATACCCTGTTGAAGTCACGTATGGTACAATCTAGAAACTTCAGGTTGATAAATGTATCGCAGTTATTGGCCTGTACAATAAAAAAGTTATCAATCCCTCCGCTGCTATCAGCTTTCATTCCTGAGAATACTATACCTTTTACCGTTAGCGATATTCGTTCAGCATTCATATTTAATCCGCTTGACTGAACATTAACTAAAGGAGGGGTGGTAGCCTCAGGATTACCCATAAGGGTAATGGTTTTGAAAATTTTCAGTGCAGCAGGCTCAATGTATGTACCTTCATTAAGCATAATGGTATCGCCTGGTTTGATATTGGCGGTATCAAGCAGAACTCTCAAAAGGTTAGAATCGGCAGCAACAGGTGATACAGGTATCACCGTTGCTCTTGCAGTAGTAATAAAGAACATTGCAATCAGCCACAATGCCCATGTCATTTTGAGAAGTTTCAGGTAATTCTTTTTCATAATAGTTAGTGTTAATGGTTGCAAATCTCTATTTTATAACCACTTTTTCAGTATATCCTGCATCAGTCTTAATAATATACATACCGCTATTCAGGGATACTGATTCTCCAGTGGCTAATAAGCAGCCCATCATATTATAAACGGAAATACTTCCGGTCTTGGCGAAGACAGTATTGTTACGTACAATAATATTGTTCCGGTCAGCTATTATATCTTTTACTCCGCTGGCTTTATCGGCTGTAATAATAATTTTATGTATTTTCAGGCGCTGGGGATATGTATCTCCACCTGCAAGTGGGTCCTGCGGATCGGTAAAAATGCGTATGATAATAGGCGTTGTCTGTGAGGCATCAATCATTTCCTGAAATTCAAGGCTGACTGAACCGTCATAGGTTTTAAGATCACCATTTTTAGTAGTTGATTCGTCTCTTATAAAAGTTTCTTCCCATGTTACGCCAAAATCTTTTGAGTATTCAATCATATAATAAATATGTCTTGTTGTTAAAGGTGTAACATCTGGTGATACCTCCAAATAAAGACTCTGCAGGTTAGTTACAGGCGGGCAGACAATCTCTCCAATGACAGCTGAATCAGTTCCAAGCCACCAGCTTCTTCTGAGTTGAATATATCCGGCAGATACTACAGGCGCATCACCCTTTGCCACACAGGTAGGCATAATCATAGCGCCGCGATAGGTAAATCCCTGCTGGGTACCGGCTTCACGATGGTCTCCGTCGCCGTACTCGTCAACACATCCGTTATAAAAAGTATCAGGGATACCATCTTCATCGGTATCTTTCCAGACACCGGCAATATAGTAACCGGTATCTGCAGGGACCAGTGTTGAAGGGTCCAAAGTTATCTCTTCGGCAATAGCCGAAATTCCAATGGCTATTAAAAAGGCCATAGCCAAAGTCCTGATTAACAGATTTCTTTTCATAAGCTTTTCTTAATTAAAGGTTTATAATAATTACTGTTTCAATGAATTTTATCATTTTTGTTAATAATTTATTGTATTTATTCAGCAAGGGGATCGAAAGGATTAACCTCGCCCCAGTAAATGGTTTGTTGCAAATTTGGATTCTTTTCGAGCTCGGATTTAGGCAAAAAATAGAAATTATATTTTGGTTGAAGGAAGTTAATATCGCGTTGGTCAATCTCGATATTGAATGTTGTTGTAAAATACTTTGTGTAATCGACATCAAAATCGATGGTATCGCTCATAATGAGTTCAAAATGGCGGAACAAAGAGTCTTTACTTACATTCGGGCCTAAAAATGACCTGATTAATACTGTATCAAGCAGTGTTTCAATACCGTGCCTACGTGTTCCATTCAGTTTAGGAATAGTATAAAGATTATTGACAAACATATTCCGGCGCCGCATATCCCAGTGTCTTTTGTTTTCAAAAGCAAGTTCAATTTTTCTTTCGAGCATAACAGCTTCAATCATTTCTTCGCGTGTAGCAGCTGTTATTCCGTAAGAGCCATCACCGGGTTCAATGCCTGCCCTTTGCCTTATTGCTATGAGTTCAGCTTTTGCCTCATCAAGTTTGTTTAATTCAGCAGCACATTCTGCCAGATTCAGCAATACTTCAGCCAGTCTTATTTCTATCCAGTCGGTTGGTGTCCTTACTGTTTCAGTGCTGATTATTGAAGGATTAACATTCTTGCGGCAATAGAACCCAGTGGGTGAGGCACCTTTGGTTGTGGATGAAGGTTCAGTCTTATTTCCTGTATAAGTCCATTGTTTACGCCCCTTCTTACCACTTAGTTGCCATTCACATCCGTTATAGGCAATGGTTGCATAAAACCTCGGGTCACGGTTTTTCCAGAAGTACAAAGAATCATATTCCGGATGGTTGACGATAGATTTGCCGTCTTTCATCGGGAATGACTTTACAAACTCCCAGTTGGGCGCATTACTTACTGCATCCTGATCATTACTTTCACTTCGGGGCCTTACCGAGTTCTCATAACTGTTAGTGCGATTGATATTATCATACACGGTAATAAAAATCGCCTCGCTGGTTTTACTTTCATCAATAAATATATTTTCAAAATTGCTATACAATGCATAACCGTCAGCCAGACACAAATCTTTGGCTTCTTTGTTGGCCTGGTATGCAGCTTCCCATCTTTCCTGCAGATTAGAAGGGTTAAACTGAGGGCTTGCATAAAACAGCAGGACACGCCCTTTTAATGCTGCTGCTGCTCCACGTGTAATCCTCCCCCTTTCAGAAGCAGGCCACTGTGAAGGTAATAAGGCAATTGCATTGTCAAGGTCGCTTATGATCTGCTCAACACATGCTTTAGCCGGACTTCTTTTCACAAGCAGGCTTTCATAGTAAAACGGGTCTTGTGGTTCAAGAATCAGCGGGACTCCGCCGTAATATTTCACCAGTTCCCAGTAAGCCCAGGCTCTCAGAAAATACGCCTGACCTTTCAACAGATCCCTGGTGTCAACATTAATGCTTCCTTTATCAATCTCGCTAAAAAGAATGTTTAGTTCCCGGATGTCATTATAAACCGTTGAGCTGAAATTTCCATAAGCGGCTTCATCTGATAATTCGCCGTACATCATGTTTCCTGTTCCTGTGCCAACCGATTCGTCGGAAATTTCTGTTGAAGAAGTCCCTCCGAATGATGGAAGCAGGTCGACATAAACCTTATTAAGATATAGATTTGCCAGTGTTTCACTGTTCCATACATCATCTGAATCGACAGCATTCAGTTCTTTTTTGTTAAGCACATCTTCGCATCCTGAAATAACCACAAAGAGTGCAATATATAATATCAGTTTTTTCATTACTGTTACTTTTTAAATTATAATACAATGTTAATACCCATGTTGTAGTTACGTATCATTGGGTAATCGTAAGCTTTTGACACACTTGGATCTTTGTAGTCAAACGGGCTTATTATAGTCCACAGGTTTTGGGCAGTGAAAAAAATTCTGAGTTCACCGATGGTAAGTTTTCTTGCCAGGTTAGCAGGCAGTGTATATGACATTGTTAGAGTATTAAGTCGCAGGGTATGCCCATCACGCATCCAGAATGTTGACATCTGCTGGTCAAGCCCATATTTATATGGCCTTGGATAAGCAGCGTCAGTATTTTCAGGTGTCCAGTAATCGCTCCAGAATGCAAATACATTGGTTATGCCTACTGCAGGATCAGGAGTAGCCTGCTCGTCTTTTTCAACAAATACTTTATGGCCAAATTCTCCATTAAATACCAGATCAAACTTTAACCCTTTCCAGGATGCTCCCAGTGCAAATCCATAATGATAAGGCGGATTGGTATATTTAGCAATTATGGTCTTATCATTATCATCAATAATTC
>JAJUGM010000351.1 GCA_029268165.1 Bacteroidota bacterium | reverse complement strand
TAATTTTGAATAAAAATAAATATGAAGCTTCTTTCCACTTTCGGCAGATATGTAATTTTCCTTTCAAGAGTGTTTTCAAAACCTGAAAAGATGCGTATATACCTTAAACAAACAGTACGTGAAATTGAGGTTTTGGGGCTTAACTCTATTGGTATTGTTATTATTATTTCCATATTTATTGGTGCTGTAATAACATTGCAAACCCGTTATAATCTCGAAAATTCATGGATTCCATTATACCTTATTGGTTTAACAGCAAGGGATACGATTTTGCTTGAATTTTCATCAACCATGGTAGGCTTAATCCTTGCAGGGAAAGTGGGGTCAAATATTGCTTCAGAAATAGGGCATATGAGGATAACTGAGCAGATTGACGCACTCGAAATGATGGGAATTAACTCAGCCAGTTACCTTATTTTACCCAAGGTTGTTGCAGCCATGATATTTAATCCGTTTCTCACAGTTATTTCAATGGCTGTTGGTATTTTTGGCGGATGGATAGCTGCTATGGTAACCGGTGCACTTTCGTCGGCCGATTATATTTATGGAATCCAGTATTGGTTTGTGCCGTTTTACATCACTTATGCGCTGATAAAAACAGTGTTCTATGCATTTATCATAACCTCAGTTTCTGCCTTTTACGGCTATTATGTAAAAGGCGGTGCACTTGAGGTCGGACGTTCAAGCACCAAAGGAGTTGTTTATAGCAGTGTTTTGATCCTTATGACTGACGTTATTTTAACACAATTAATGCTTGCAAAATGATTGTAGTTGAAAACCTCTATAAGTCCTTTTTTGAAGAACCAGTTCTGGAAGATATCTCTGTTACCTTCGAAAAAGGAAAAACAAATCTGATTATTGGCAGAAGCGGATCAGGCAAAACTGTCCTGATGAAATGTATCGTCGGTCTGCATAATCCCGATCAGGGCTCAGTATATTTTGATAACCGCGATTTTGTACACATGAATTTCAAAGAAAAACAAAATATCCGCCGCGAAATAGGAATGATGTTTCAGGGAGGAGCATTGTTCGATTCTCTCACGGTAGAAGAAAATGTCAGCTTTCCGCTCAATATGTTCACCAATATGTCAATGGAAGAAAAAAGAGAACGGGTAAATTTCTGCCTTAAAAGAGTGAACCTTGATAATGTGAATAATCTGTATCCCGGTGAACTGAGCGGTGGAATGAAAAAAAGGGTTGCCATTGCCCGTGCCATTGTTCAGAATCCGAAATATCTGTTTTGTGACGAGCCTAATTCAGGCCTCGACCCGAAAACTGCGCTACTGATTGACGAACTAATCAGCGAAATCACAAAAGAATATGACATTACTACTATAGTCAACACACACGACATGAATTCAGTAATGGAAATAGGAGAAAAGGTTGTGTTTATTCACAATGGCAGGAAATACTGGGAAGGTACAAATAAAGAAATTCTTAACTCTGAAAACGAATATCTCAATGATTTTGTTTTTGCTTCAAATTTCGCTAAAAAAATAAAATCTTTAACATCATCCTGAAGCTTAATCTTTTATTTCTTCATAATCAATATATTCGCCCTGGTATTTTTTTGATTTAGCTTTAACCCCCGTTATATTTTCAATGGTAATTTCACCTTCCTTTGGTTTTCTTTGTTTCCGGTTCTTACCGGAATCGTTTGAAAAACCATTCATTTTGTGCGAAATATAATGTTGAAAAACAAAAGGAAACAATAACCTTGATAACAGCCTTATCAGATAATAGAATAATACAATAATTAATATTACTTTCAGGAAATTCATAACAGATACAAAGGTAAAACAAATTTCTGATATAGCTATTAGTAAACAAGAGGTAAGTCCTTAAACACCTTCTTTTCTTTGTTACATCCGAATACCAGATTAAAGCCAAGCCTGAAGTTCAAAGTCCTTGCTTCATCGGGTATCCAGTAATTGTTCTTTTGATCAATTATATAATGCATGGGCATATTATCTGTGAGAAAATAAAAACTAAAAGGCCCCAGTTTGGCAGCCAGGCCACAACCCAAATTATT
The DNA here is from genome assembly GCA_029268165.1 of Bacteroidota bacterium. Lineage (GTDB taxonomy): Bacteria > Bacteroidota > Bacteroidia > Bacteroidales > UBA10428 > UBA5072. The sequence continues at coordinate 1,859 of JAJUGM010000351.1, read as the reverse complement.
ATAAGTATTGTTCATGATTGAATAACTTAAAGTGGCTGCCAGCCAGTTAAAAGGAAAGAAATTTGCCGATAATGTCAATTGTTCCCTGAACTTTCTGTTAAAATATTCTGTTTTTGATAAAACGCCGATGCTTATTTGTTTAACCGGAGCGTAATTAAACCCGGCATATAATTTTAAAGGTAACATGGCATAGTATGTATTGGCATCGGCAGTAAAACTGAATACAGAACTCAGACTGTCGAGGAATTTCTCTGCCTGATCAACCGTATCATTCGGATCAATCTCAATGCCCTGATAAACAAATGATGCATTTTGTTTGATATTATAAGGGTTTGCGTTCCATCTGATAAAGGCAAGGTCAATTAAGCTTGCTGAAAAAGTAACCCCGTCAGAAAGCAGATAATGAATGCCAAGGTCGAGGCCAAGCCCTGGGTTGCCAAAAGTGCTCTGTACAGCATCAACCGGGTCAAACGATTCATCAAAATGAACTGAATCAATCACAAATTCGCCATTTTCATCAATCGGAATCAGCAATCCCGGTATATTCAGGCTCACAGTCATATTTGATTTCATTGTCCAGTCTTCTTCTGTTAACAAAGTAACATCTTTACTTTTCATTGAAATATTTGCATGTCCGAATAATACTTTTAACCTTGAGCCGAAAGTCAGCCTTTGGTTAACTACTTTTGACACACCTGTTGCATATTCAAAATAACTGAGTAAATTAACCCCTGTACCGCTGAAATCAAAACGGTCGCCCCTCCGGTTCCCTTTTAATACAAATGAAATCAGGTCATCCGTATAAGAAACATTTGTATAAACCTTTTCAGAAAAATCAAATGTATAATAATAATCACCACTTCGATAACCTAGTGAAAATAGGTTGGTTGATAAAAAAGCGTTCGTATAATTCATGGGCGATAAGGTATTCAAAAACTTATCTTTATCTCCATTCCTGTGTAAAAATGTAATCAACGAATCACCCATGGGGTAAATAACATCTCCAAAAGAAAATCCTGAATTTTCAAGATGAAATTGCAAGGGTGACGACGAGGGAAGGCCTAAAAATCCGTTACAACGGGGTTGTGTTGCAGGGTTTACTATATATGACTGAGGGACTCCTTTCATATAATAAATCGTGTTGCTTTCCTGCCCCGTTATTGGTTGAGCCATAATAATGGCTATTGTTGTTATTAAATAAAACTGTATTTTAAAAGTCAATGCTTTCATAATCTTGGCGGTTGAGTGTTTTATTCAAAACTGGTCTGATGGTTTATTTGGGCTTCAAGATTAAATCTGAAATCAAATTTATAAGTTGACAGAATAACAACATTCTCATTTTGGTAGGAACTGAAGCTCCCCACAACAATGATTTTATTGGCCGCATTAAAGAAATTATCAATAAGCTCTCTGTCAAATTGGATAACGCCGGTATATTCCTGTACCTGACTATATATTGTTATCCCGTTTGCATCAACCGGAGCCGCTTTAATAAAAGGTTCTGACAGTGATTCGGCCAGATATATTGTATCCAGATTAACTCCGGCCACAGAATCATATAAAATAAGATAAGGTCCAATATTTACCGGAAACTCGTTACGAATCCTGTAATGCAGGTTCGCATATTCAACATAGTCACCGGCCTTGGTATCTTTTATATCCAGTTTAAAGGTATCTCTTATTTGCAGATTGGCTTCAAAAGAAAGGGGAATCTCAACCTCAATTCCAACTCTTAACCTACTGTTTTTCAGCATAAAATTTTGGGCATCAGTACTCCCGGGGTTGGCAATTGCCTCACCTTCGGAATAAAGACTATCAGGTGGTGGGAACCGCATCAGCTGATCAATATTTGGCACATT
>JAJUGM010000350.1 GCA_029268165.1 Bacteroidota bacterium | reverse complement strand
ATCACCCAGAGGAGTTGCGGTACCGTGGACATTGATATAGTCAATGTCTTCAGGCCTCAAACCAGCATCTTCAAGGGCATTTTTCATCACAAGCCTTGCTCCCAGTCCCTCAGGATGCGGGGCCGTAAGATGGTATGCATCGGCCGACATACCGCCGCCTACCATTTCGGCATAAATTTTGGCTCCGCGTTTTTTGGCGTGTTCCAGTTCTTCAAGAATAAGCGTACCCGAACCTTCACCCATAACAAAACCGTCGCGCGTTTTATCAAAGGGCCGGCTTGCCGTTTTATATTCAGCATTGTTTGTAGAAAGAGCCTGCATGGCATTAAAACCACCCAGACCGGGCTCATTGATTCCGGCTTCTGAACCCCCGGTAACAAACATAATTGCTTTTCCAAGCCTGATATAGTTAAAGGCATCAACAATAGCATTGGTTGATGTTGCACATGCTGAAACAGTTGCATAATTAGGCCCCATGAAACCATACTTAATGGATATATGGCCGGCTGCAATATCAGAAATAATTTTGGGAATGAAAAAGGGATTAAACCTTGGCGTACCGTCTCCCTTTGCATAGTCACGTAATTCGGTAAAGAAAGTACCAAATCCGCCAATGCCCGAACCATAGATTACCCCAACCTTTTCAAGGTCAAGTGATTTAATATCCACGCCCGAATCTTTAATGGCTTCATCGGTCGCAACAAGCGCAAACATGGTGAAGAGATCAAGTTTGCGGGCTTCCTTACGTTCAAAGTAATTGTCGGGATTGAAATTTTTTACTTCACAGGCAAACCGTGTTTTAAACCTATCAGGATTAAAACGGGTAATTATTTCTGCACCACTGACACCATTGACCAGTCCGTTCCAGAATTCACCAACTGAATTACCAAGCGGAGTAACAGCGCCCAGCCCTGTGACAACTACCCGTTTTAATTCCATGATAAATAAACGTTTGTTAGTAAGTGTGGTTTACTGCTTTACGTTTTCTTCGATGTATTTAATAGCTTCGCCAACAGTTGAAATGTTTTCAGCTGCGTCATCAGGAATCCCGATGTTGAATTCTTTTTCAAATTCCATAATTAATTCAACGGTATCCAGTGAATCAGCACCTAAATCATTCGTAAAACTGGCCTCAGGTGTAACTTCACTTTCATCAACGCCCAGCTTGTCAACGATAATAGCTTTTACTCTTGATGCAATGTCTGACATAATACCTAATGTTTTAATTAATTAATTAATAATTTTTTTAAAAATGATTTGCAAAGAAAATGCAATAATAAGAAAAAACAAACAAAATTTTATTTTTCTTTGACATTGTTAATAAGATTATTTGTTTTGTGTTACAAAATAATTGATATTCAAATAAATAAAAAAATGTTGCGATTAATATTATTTGCTTCAGGGTCGGGTACCAATGTTGAAAATATAATAAGGTATTTTAAAGATCACCCTGATATTAAAATCATCGGCGTTTGCTGTAATAATCCTAAAGCATTTGTAATTCAACGTGCCAGAGAGCTGCAGGTTCCTGTTTATGTCTTTAACCGTGCTGACCTTTATGAATCGGGCAGTGTGTTGCAATATCTTCAATCAGCTGAAACCGATTGGATTATACTGGCAGGTTTTTTATGGCTGTTACCTGAAAATATTGTTCAATATTATCATAAAAGGATTGTTAACATACATCCGGCCCTTTTACCGGGTTACGGAGGTAAAGGTATGTATGGCATGCGTGTTCATCAGGCTGTTATTGATGCAGATGAAAAAGAATCGGGCATTACCATTCATTACGTTAACACAGAATATGACAAAGGAGATATTATTTTTCAGGCCAAATGCCCGGTTAGTCCCGGCGAAACACCCGAAACCCTTGCGGAAAAGGTTCATAGGCTTGAATACGAGTACTATCCTAAAATAATAGAAAAACTTGTTAAAGAGAGATATAAATCTACCTGAAGAATGGCTTATAGCTACGAGCTACGAGTCGCCAGTTTTTTTAAGAAAATAAACTATGAAAAATTCTAAACGACTTATTAATTGACAAAAGGGAATTGAAATTTTCGAGGACAACTTACAAATTAATCAACTGTTTGATGAGGAACAAAACATGATACCGAGTTTTATAAATAAATTAGATTCAGCACATTAGATATATTCTGAACTCAACTCTCATCTCGCAGCTCGTAGCTCGAAGCTTTTCCTTTTTTGTGCAATGGGACACCCGGTTAAATTTCCATTTCGAGGAGTTTGGCCTGAACCTCGGTTGGCTTCAGGATTTTTGTTTTCATTTGGCGAGATTTGGGTAAAACATATTGAAGTTGCCTAATTTCTTTAATTTGTTCAATTGCTTTTTCTGCAGAAAGCCCGATCTGGTTGTTTTTTAACAACCGCTCCAATTCTTTAAAAATAGCGTAAGCAGTAAAGCAAATACAAATATGGGCTTCGATCCTGTCTTTTATACGATGATATATTGGACGGATGCGCAAATCTGTTTTCGAGATACGAAAAGCTTTTTCAACTTGCCAGAGCTGGCTATAGTTACCAATTACTTTATTCCTGGTTAGATTTGTGTTGGTAACATATCCTTTTAATCCATCCCAAGCACTATCAGCTTCATATTTTTCATAGTCAATGGAGATATTTACATCGCCCGACAGTTTTAAATATTTATTGTATCCACGATTATTAATATGCTCTTTGGTCAACTTACCTGATGTAACCTTCTTTTCAAGCCGTTTCATGCCTTTTTGCCGGTTTTTTCTGTCGTTGTGTGCCCGTTTAGAAGAAAAACTAACTATCAGCCGCCCATATTTGCATTTTAATTCCTTTGGTTTATCTTCTTCAACTTTAAGTTCCAGTACCTGTTCTTTTATTTCATCCGTTTCATTTTTAAGCCTTGCTCCAAGAATATACTTGTATCCATTGTCCTGCAAAGCGTGTATGTTCTTTACTGACAACAAGGCTGCATCGGCTACTATTACCGGCTTATCTATATTAAACTTTTCCTGAAATGATTCAATTACTGGTATTAATGTCTTGGTTTCTGATGTATTGCCTTCGAATATTTGATAACCGATGGGGTAACCATGGCTGCTTACCAAAAGTCCAATCAATATTTGGGGTTGCTGATGTTTCCCATCTTTATTAAAACCGGGTATCCGGTAATCATCTTCATCAGAGGCTTCAAAATACAACGTAGTCATATCATAAAATACAACACCAACTTTTCCTTTTAAAAGTTTTTTTGTGTATTCATATGTTATCTTTTCAATATCAGGTTTTAGTTTTGAGTTTAACTCGTCTAAAAAACGATAGATAGTGTATACACTAATGTCTATGTTTAAATGCCATCTAAAATAATCGACTGTCTTTAATTTACTTCCAGGATATACTAACCTGCATAATACAAGGTTTCTAAAATAATCGGGACACCCACACTTCGGATAACCTATTTTATTATATATTTTCCCAAGAATTAGTTCTGAACCAATTATCTGTAAATGGTCATTTGCAATGCTCTCTACAAAGTTTTCTACAACCAAATCATCGTGTTCGACAAAAAGTGACTGGTTGCCTTCAATCCTCTCCAGTTCAGTGTCGGCTAATAAAACCATTAGTTCTTCTTCCCGCTTTGTTTTCGCGCAACCAATGGTCTTTATTACTTTATATTTCCCCTTGGTTTTTGATATTATCTGGATACTGAGTGTGCCGCTTTTATTCTTCTTTTTCCGCACAAACATGCACTAAATTTGCAACCGGACACCCAAAATTCAAATTTAAAAATAGTAACTATCTGATAATCTTATATATATTTTTAGAGCGTCTAGGTGGCGCACAAAACAGGAGTCGCCATTTTTTTTAAGAAAATAAACTATTAAAAATTCTAAACGACT
>JAJUGM010000349.1 GCA_029268165.1 Bacteroidota bacterium | reverse complement strand
GCTGTTTTCATTCAACCAGTTTATCAGATAAAAAACGGTAGACATACCTGTTTCAGTTTCCACATTCAGGGGCAGGAAATAACAGTCAGCACTGTTCACAAGTCCCAGTTTTAATAATAATGCAATGATGTGGTTTTCATAGACTGCATTTCTGACGATACGCTTAAATGTTACCTGTCCGTTTGTTTCAGATAACAATACTTTATGGTCGCTTTTCGAATTGGCCTGATAAGTGGTTTTTTCATCGTATTTGAAATTCAACCTCAACATAAAGGTCCCCTGAAGTGTTTGTTCAACAGATAGAACCGGAGTTGGCTCAGGGGTCAGATCAATTATTTCAAATCCTTCAGCCCTAACATCATAGTGCCGGATAGCCTTTCTTACGAAACTTTCCAGATATTTCCGCTCAGCTTCCTTTTTTATAAGTATATAATCCTGTTTAAAGAAAGGGAGAAGTTTTTTTCCATCGATATCGTCAAACCTGTAAATATGATGATCCAGAACTACTATACAGGGATTATTTGTAAGAATGAAAGCATCTTTACCGGTGAGTTTTATTTCATTATCATGATAATTGATGGTAAGAAAATATTTTAACCCCTCGTTTGTTTTTTTGAAATTGAATATTACCCGGGCATTCTCTTCATGCAGTATTAATTTATCAGATTCATAAACATTATTTAACTGTTTTTTTAAGTATATAGGTATGTCACTGCCGGTAAGAATATCAATACACCTGATAATACGCTTTTCAATATAAGGCCTTAACAAAGTTGCATTAAAATCATGTGTTACGGTGCTGAAAAAATCCTGAACGCTTTCTTTCTTTTTTGAGAAAACCTTTAGTAACTGATTATCGCTGTATTCATTAATGATCTTTACTATTTCAGTATAATCCTTGTCCAGACTTGGCTCATAATGTCTGATATTTGCTGATGAAATACGGTCGTTTACAATGTAAAAATCCTTGTCTTTTACCCGGCTTAATAAAACCGGACTAAAAACGTAACCTAAAATGCGGTGGTTATTTATAGCTATAGCAAACTTTCTGTCCATGATACAAAAATGTGATAAAATATTAAAATGCCAAAGCAAAACCGGATTAAAGCTGACAGGCCGTTAGGAACAATAAGGTTTTTATAATTTTTTTCTGTTCAGTTAATTAAAAACAGGTTAAGTATCACGGGAAGATGGTCACTGAAACCGCCATGATAAATTGGCCCTTTATAAGTTCTGAAAGGTTGCATTCCCTCAAAGCTTTTATCAGGTTCGAGCAGGAATGACTCATTAAAAATGCTGAAGCAGTTTAGGCTAGTCTTTAGTCCTTTGCGTGCATCAAGTATCTCGCCCGAAACAATTATCTGATCGAGTATGTTCCATTGTCCTTGGTATTTGTGTGTTCCAATAACATTGTTCATTTTATAACGGTAAGCAAGGTTATACAAAGTTTGTGATAAAGGAGATTCTGTTGGCGCTGATGCACCTAAAGCTAACGCCAGGCTTTTATTTCCAGGTTCATCATTGAAATCTCCCATTATAACTATTTTGGGATTTCTCATCAGGCTGAACAGCGAATCAACAGAAAGTCTTAATAACTTAGCTGCATAAAGCCTCAGTGGTTCTGTTTCATATTGTCCGCCTGAACGTGAAGGCCAATGATTCACAAAAACATGCAATGTGTCTGTATTTTGTACACTACACATGCAGTATAATATATCACGTGTCGTTTTTTGCTCTTTATTGAAAAAACGCACTGATATAAAGTTACTTTTCAATAATCTTATTGTTGCAGGGTTATAGAGAAGAGCCACATCAATACCTCGCACGTCGGGGGAATTTTTGTGAACAAATCTGTAGTTAAATTTACTCAAAGGCGTGTTATGTGTTAAATCGTATAAAACATGAAAGTTTTCTATTTCGCATAAACCAATAATGTCAGGAGGAGTCCATTGCCCCGCTGCAACAATAACCTTACTTATTTTATCAAGTTTTGCCTTATAACGCTGATAGGTCCAGTGCAGATCACCTTCGGGCAGGTAATCTTCATCGTCATATAAAGTATCATCAGTGGTGTCAAAAAGGTTTTCTGTATTATAAAAAATTAATCTGACTCGTTGCTGCATATTGCTGTCTTTTGCCGGGCAGTCAGATTTGACAGAAGGCTCAGATGATGAGAGGCAGATGTGGCAGGCATTAAATCCGGCAGGCAAAATGAATAATAATATTAAAAGCAGAAAAATTGCGGTGTTTTTGTATATCAACTTCTATTCCTCCTTTCTTTCAAAAGCGCCCAGATCAGGTGCGGTATCAATTAACCTGGAGTTGCCATCATAATCCGTTGCAAGAAACGGATTAGCAGTCACTATTTCTATGCTTCCAAAGTCTTTAGCCGGAGAAAGGGTATCGAGGCGGAAATCAAGGTTAAACCTGTCGGAATCATTAATAAATTCGGGGTCTTTATTTAACAAAATGGTATTAAAATGTTGCATATTATTAAGGTCAAGCGAATCCTGGTTTTGTTTAATCAAACAGTGGTCGAAATAATAATTAAAAGTGTTTTTATTATTGTTTTGCAGCACGATTTCGTTTTCATAATTGCCATAGATGATTGAATTGTTAAATGTGGCCTGTTCAAGATCAGCTGTTGCTTTTACAAGATAATACTGGCCTTTGGACTCATCATATTCATAATATTCGCACCAGTTGGATAAAATTAATGATGCGCCCGAGCGGCTTCCTGAGTATTGGCCGCCAAAGTTTGATACACCCGAATTGAAAAAGGTACAATGGCTGAAAGTATAACTACCTCCTTTTAATAGGGTAACAAGATTATTAGTGGCATTGGCCAGTATGGTATTATAGCAGTTGATTTCGGCCCCAAAAGCGTATATTCCAACATATGAAACATTCTGAATAATCGTATTGCTAAGCTCCAGCGAAGGTTTATTATTTTGGGAAGGATGTCCAATCTGTATGCCGGCAATAGAATTCTTAATTATAGCATAATTGATGGTGTTTCCGACGCTTATTGGATCAATATAAATAGTTCCCCATTGTCCTGCAATAATCCGGTAATCTTCCTCGAGCCTGTCTCCCTGAAAAATAACAGGTTTCTCTTTTGTTCCGTTAACAACTAACTTACCCCATACAATCAGGCTTGAACGGTCATGTAAATAAACCTGTACACCTGGGTTGATGGTAAGTGTATTGCCCGTATCTACAGCGGCTGAATTGTAAATAAGGTAAGGTTTATCTGCTTCCCATACTGTATTTTTCAGAATTTTGCCTTTTATCAGATGCACATCCTGACCATAAGCTATTAATTTAACATCCTGAAGATTATCGTTGGTGATGAAAATAATGGAGTCCTTGACGATAAGTGGGTTGTTAACGCCCTGTGGGTCAACCGTTACTTCAACAAAAATGAAAAGGCTGTCTTTGGGCGGTATTTCTACATTGTCAACTCTTCGTGCCGGTTCACCGTCAAAATTCATCCTGAAATATGAGTTTTCACCTCCGGCAATATATGCTGAAGATAATTTAATAGGTTTATTATAAGGATTGTAAATTTTAAAATGAAGTGTAGCTGAACCTATTGTGGCAAATACAGTATCAAACGATACTGTGTCGGTTGAGAAGCGAAGCATTGCATCCGGGTCGCTTATGAAACTATCTTCCCTGCATCTTAAAAAGGTTAACAGAAAAAAACATACTATTATAGCAAGAAAAGTTTTTTTCATCACGGATTTCTTATCAGTCATCAATAAAAACGAACGATACCCAAAAATCGTGCGTAGTTAATTTAAACATGATATATTTAAATTTACTTTTGGAGTCAAATTTAAAAATAACAGAAATAATTCATAGATTTCGAACCGTTTTTTAATTTTAATATTTTATATATT
>JAJUGM010000348.1 GCA_029268165.1 Bacteroidota bacterium | reverse complement strand
TCTCCGGTTGTTATGGTTTTGTTGGCATAAAAACTAAAGCATGTGGCATTGCCGAAAGAACCAATAAATTTATTCCCGTATTTCGTTGGAAAGGCATGTGCAGCATCTTCAATCAGTGTAATTTTATTCTTTCGGCAAATATCAAGTATACCGTTATTGTCCTCTGTTGTCATACGGGCTGCCTGACCGGCATAATGCACTAATATGAGTGCTTTGGCTTCAGGATGTTTGGAAATAGTCTGCTCAAGAATTTCAGGTGAGATAAGCCCGGTTTCATATTCCACATCGGTAAAAACCGGATCAGCGCCTATATATCTGATTATTTCAGCTGATGCCGTAAATGTCAGGGAAGGTACAATAACTTCATTTCCGGGTTGAATACCGATTGCCTCAACAGCCAGATGCAATGCCGATGTACAGGAATTTACGGCACAGGCATACTTAGCCCCTACATATTCTGCAAAGCGTTTTTCAAATTCATGCGCTTTTGCTGAGGTGGTTAACCATCCGCTTTTTAGCACCTCGCTGATATAATTAAATTCGTTACCCGCCAAAGGCACTTTGGAGAAAGGTATATTCATCCGGCAATAGTCATTTAAAATTAAATACTGCAATAATAGTTTTCCCTATAAGCCTGAGATCACCAATAATAGTATGGTTGTCAACATACTCTTCGTACAAATCAAGCTTTCTGGGAAGAATGGTATCCATATATGTAAGCTCAGGATTATCTGAATCTGATAATAGCTTTTCTTCATCCCTGTATATAATCGATGCATTATCAGTGATTCCGGGCTTTACCTTTAATATTTTTTCCCATCTTTCGGGATATGCCTTTACCCATTTATCAACCTCAGGCCGGGGGCCTACCAACGACATGTTACCAATGAGCACATTGAAGAGCTGAGGTAACTCATCAATCTTTGTTTTTCTGAGTAATTTTCCGACACCTGTGACTCTTGAATTTTTACCAGGTTCAAATACGCCTTCCTTTGCCGAATTTAGCACCTTCATGGTCCGGAATTTATATACCATGAATGGTTTTCCATACTTACCTATTCTTCTTTGGCAAAAGAAAACAGGCCCTTTGTCATCTAAAAGTATAATTAAAGATATTATAGCCATTAATGGGAAAAGGAAAATCAATCCGGTGAATGAAATGATTATATCCAGCATTCTTTTCATGAAAAGATCCAATAGTTTAAGTTGTCTTTTATGCATCTTACTTTTCCTTATTTATCCAACCTGCTTTTTATCATTAAGATACTCAATAATGAATCTTTTTCTGTTGTTTTCCATATTGAGTTCATTAATAACTTGAGCTCCCATGTGTTTATGTAATGATATAATGTTGTTATTATCCTCATCTATCTCGCCTTTAATACTTTGTAAGCCAAAAGCAAAAACAATATTTAAAAATCTTTTAAACAAAATGACAGAAACATTTTCTTTAGTATCAGGATCCCATGCCCAATAGTCAATTTTAGGTCCCTGAGTAATACCAAACTGCATGGCATTTGTTTTCTGATGAATAAAATTGTACCGTGCAATAAGCTTTGTTATAATTTTTGGCGATTTTACTAAAGCAGGTAAAGTGGCTAAAAACAGTTTTATTCTGTTTTTTCTGAAACTTTTAAGTAATTCCTGTGTTTCAAAGGTGCCTGATACAAAGCCATGAATACCTTGCTCATCTTCAGCTACCAGAATAATACCATTTTTATGCTGCAAATGAATTAAATAATAAATTTTCAGAAAAAAATATCCCAGCTCATGTAAAAAGCTTCCTTTTTGCCTTTTACTGCATTTATAATGAACCCTGGCCAGCGCAGAAGCATCTGATTTATTTGCCAGACGGAAGTTCATGGTACTGATACGAAGTATAATTGATTGGCAGTTTTACCTGATTGTTGGTGAGGGGCTAAATCGAGGCAGTAATAATATGTTTCGTTTGTTTCCATTTCAGGGCAGATTTTCCACCCATATTTTAAAAAGATTCTCTGTGTAGTAACGTTTTTCTTATAAATACCTGTATATATTATTTTGCAGTTTTTGTCTTTACATTTTTGAACAGCGGCATTTACGATCGCAGAAAAAATTCCCTTACCCCGGTAATCAGCATCAACTATCCCAATAATAAAATGAGCAAATTTCCCATGAGTTTTAATTTTTCCGGGTTTTAATCTATTAAGAATTCTAATCAGTCTCTTCCATAAATTATTATTTATTATCAGCTTAGGATTGGTGAGCATACTATATAATAACACTGGTAAACATGCAATAAACATAGGTATTTCAAATGACCCTATGGATACTGATTGCAAACCAATAATTTTTTTATTATCCTTGGCAATCAATATAAAAGCATTTTTATTCGATAACAGCCATTTATAGTTTGCTTTAACATATTGTTTTCCGATTAGCACAGGAATATGTTCATCTGATGAAAATGAAGCAAGATGCAAAGCAACAATCTTATCCAGATCATCACTATTTGCAATTTTTAGGGTGTAATTATTGCCTAGCATGATTAATAGTTTAATTGGTTTGGTTTAAAATTTTTTAATTTCAAAATGGTTGCTTCAATAATAGCGCTTAGCTGGGCTAAGTTATTTTTTTTTGAGAAGTATTGCAAGGCATAATGAAATCCATTTTTTCCGAGTTGCTGCAAATGTTTATGAGGTATTTGAGAAACATAAGCCATGGTATCGGCTAATGCATCAATATTTTCCGGTGGCACAATCCACCCGCAGTTTGCCGTTTTTATTACCCTTGCTGTATCACTATTCTCGTCAACACAGGCAATAATGGGTTTTGCTGAGAACATATAGGCAGGAAGTTTTGATGGTATTGAACTAAGAGCAGCTCCTTTTATCAAGGGCAATACCATCACATCTGCAGTATTTTGTACTTCCGGGACTTTCCCTAAAGGTACCTCCAAAAAGCTGATACGCTGATTTTTAAGACTATTTGCAAGGTTTATACAATCTTCTTTTTTCGAACCTGCACCTGCTATGATCAAAACTGATGTTTGCAATTTGGCCTGATGAAAACTTTCAATAACAAATTCCACTTTAGCTACAGGCCCGATATTTCCTAAATACATAAAAGTGAAAGGCTTGTTATTTTGCAGTTTGTTGTAATTGTTAGCTTCTTTCTTATAATTAATGAATTCCTCTTCATTTTGCCAGTTAAAAATAATATCCATTTTTTCTTTTTCAATACCACGGGTTTTGGTATAAACATCAGACATAATTTCTGAAATAACAACTATTCTGGTAGCGTTTCTCAGACTGAATTTATCAATAGGCAATAAAATTTTCCATATTAATTTTCTGAAGAAATGAAGTTTATTTGTAAGTGATTCGGGATAAATATCCTGTATGTGAATTACTGCCGGTATGCCATATTTTTTAGATGCTTTAACAATAAGATATTGCGCTAATAAAGGAAACGTATTTAGGTAAATACAACGGATTCTTTCATTATTTTTTTTAATATATCTGACAGCATGTCTGCCAAAGCTGAAACTTTCGCGCATTCGTCCTAAGATTCGTGATTGAGGAAAGGTATAAGAATTCAGAATTATCTGTTCGAACTTATAGTTGAATTTATCGTGTGTTTCTTTAAAAGCAAATCCATAAGGGCGGGTTGGCCTTGGCGTTAAGACCTTAACTTCATATTTTTCAGATAACTTATTGGCTAAATCAAAGGCAATAGTGGCCGATACAATAGGCTCTGGCGGAAATACAGATGAAATAATTAAAATCATTTGAAAATAAATTTTTGTGAATATCAGAAAACTGTTTTAATTTTTATAAACCTTTGCGAATCTTTGAGTATTAAAGCCTTTATGGTATAATATCTTTTGCTACTAAGATGCTAAAACACCAAGAATTCACGAAGGAGCAACTTCAAAAAAAATAATTTTAAATTTAAAC